>JBQTJD010000918.1:0-22685 GCA_052387475.1 Anaerolineales bacterium
ATTGGAGGAGAAAATGGTGCCCGGCGGTTTGGCATAAAACGGGGCAAAGCGGTCGGGGAAGCCGGGCATGGTGCAACCGATGCAGATACCGCCGGTGTTCATGCACCCACCCATATGGTTAATCGCCCCGCGCGATGTGATGTTGCATTGCACCACCGGCCCCCAGCAGCCGATCTCTACCAGGCACTCGTGGTCGCCGTATCGTTTAGCGAATGTCCCCTCCTCATAGAATCCGGCGCGAACGCATTTCTGGTGAACGGTCTCGCCGAACAGCCAGGCCGGACGGCCTAGCTCATCGAATTCCGGCAGTGGCCCTAGCCCTTCCAGAAAGAGCAGAACCGCTGCCACCGTCTCGGTGAAGTTGTCGCCAATCGGTGAACAGCCGGGGATGTTGACGACGGGCAAGCCGAGGGCGCTCCGGTAATCGGCGCCGAGGAAATCCATTACGCTCATTGCGCCGGTGACGTTGCCGACAGCCGCGGGGACACCGCCCCAGGTGGCGCAGGTGCCGACGGCAATGGTCGCCGCCGCGCCGGGGGCCAGCCGCTTGAGCCATTCGGCGGTGGAGATGGGCTGAGGTTCGCCGTTCACCATCCGCACGCCCAGGCCGCACCAGTAGCCGCCGGTCTTGGCGGCCAATGACTCGTCGGCGACAGAGCCTTCGTAGGCGACGACGTAGGGCGCGGTAATCTTGCCCTCGGCGGCCAGTTCAAAGTTGCGGACGAACTCGTGCCCAGCCTCCACCGACACCACCGGGTGATGCAGGATGACTTTGGGCAGGCCGGGGAGCGTGCCCCCTAACAGGCTCTCGATGCTCGGGCTGGTGGCTCCAACTACGGCGACTGAGCAACCATCGCAACTCATGCCGGCCAGCCAGAAGACGTGGACGACCTCCACCGGCCCGGTGCGGAATTTTTCCTCGCGGGCGCGCACTTCCGGCTCGCGGTCCATATAACCCGCCGCGCTGGAGGTGAGCAAATGTTCAGGCGGCAATACCCACTCCATAGGCTTCTCGCGGACTTGCGTTTCAACCAATGAATTTGGTGAGGTCATAGAGTCTCTCCTTCCGGACAGAGAACAAAAAGCCCCTGGCCGCTAACAAGCGAGGCCAAGGGCATCTTTCCAGTGGAAAGCCGACTCACGATTACGTGTCACAACCCATTGAGGCTGATAGTTCATATCACATCACATTGGGACAATCGGCCAATCAGGATGGTTTGAGCATACTCTACTTTGAAGCAAACTGGAATGACTGGAAGTCGCTATTTCTCGACCTAAAAATGGCTACTCGGTGACGATAAGGTTCTTTTTGATGGCAATTTTGACCAGCTCGGCATTACTGCGCGCGCCCAGCTTGCGCTTGAGGCTGGCCCGGTGGTGTTGGACGGTGTTGGGGCTAATGGAGAGCCTGTCGGCAATCGCGTCGGTGGTATGGCCTTCGACGACGAGCCGCAACACTTCGAGTTCGCGATTGGTGAGGGCCAGGCCGAGCGTTTCCTGCTCCGAGCGGGCCTGTCGAAGGTAATCGTCCACAATCGGCCCGGCCACCGCCGGGCTGATGAACGTGCCGCCTGCCGCCACGGTCTCTATCGCCAGCCGCAGTTCCTCCGGTGTGCAGTGCTTGACGGCGTAGCCGCCCGCGCCGGCCAGCAGGGCTTGCGCCACAAACTCCTTGTCCTCGTGCATAGATAGAATCAAAATACGCGCCCCGCGCCGCGATTGGCGCAGGCGGCGCGTAGCTTCCAGCCCACTCAGGCCGGGCATAGAGAGATCCATCAACACGAGGTCGGGTTTCGCCTCGCCAATGACCCGGAGGGCTTCCTCCCCGTCCGTCGCCTCGCCTGCCACCACGAAATTGCCGAGGGAGGCCAGCAGAGAGGCCAGCCCTCGGCGCACCACGATGTGGTCATCTACGAGCAAAACGCGGATGGGCTGAGTAGACATGACGGCGCCACTATGCCGAGCTGTTGGCAAACGTCACCTCCAGCCGCGCCCCCTGCCCCGGAGCCGAATGGATGACGAACTCCCCGTTCAACCCTATCACTCGTTCCTGAATGCCCAACAAGCCTACACCCTTTGATTGAATCTGACGCGGCTTGAAGCCCCGGCCATCGTCCTCGACTTTGAGATGCAGGTGCCCGTCCTTCGCCTCCAGGCTCACCCACACCTGTTTGGCTTGCGCGTGCCGCACCACGTTGGTGAGGGCCTCCTGCACGATGCGATAGCAGGCCGTTTCAATCTGTGGCGCGAGGCGCACGGTCAACGAGGGCTCAAACACGGCTACCAGGCCCGCCTCGCCACCAAAATCATCCATCAGCCGCCGGAGCGCCGGAACCAAACCCAGCTCGTCCAGGGTGGCCGGGCGCAACTCGTGCGACAGTTTGCGAATCTTGCGTCGCGCTTCCTCAATCAATTCGCGCATAGCCTCGGCCTGTGAGCGAAGGTCGGCATGGTCAGACGGGATGTTGCGGGCCAATGCATCCACTTGCAGGCGCAGACCGTAGAGCAGTTGCCCGGCCTCGTCATGCAGTTCGCGGGCGATGCGGCGGCGCTCGGCCTCCATCGCCTGAACCAACTTGCTGGAGAGAGTCCGCAGTTGCGCGAGCAGTTGCTCCACCTCTTTCGCGCGTCGCTCACTCTCGGCCAGGAGCCGCGCATTGTCCAGGGCGACGGCTAATTCGCCCGCGACGGATTCTACGAGCTCCATCTCAGCCGGGGACCATGCCGGTTTCGTGAGACGATGGGCAAAGAGAAAGCCGAAGACCTCGTGCTGAAGCATCATGGGGCAGGCGAGCAAGCCGGGCGCGGACAAGCCATTATGGGACGGGCGGGGCGGCGCATCAGCGAGGGCGTATTCGAACAACTCCGGCTCGAGGCCCTCGCTTCGATACAACAACGCCCAACAGCGCGCGGCCTCCAGCGCGCGGCCGAGTTCCTCCATCGTCGTCTGCATCACCATCGCCACATCGGTGAGGCTGGCGCGGATGCGGTTGTTGATGCGGTGAAGGACGATCTCGCGTTGCGCGTGGCGTTCAAGACGTTCGCGCAGACGGGTGTTTTCTTGCGCCAGAGTTTCAATCTGCGCCTGCAATGTGGCGATGTCCATAACAGAGATATCAATCATTCATCAAGTCGTGCGCCTCCTGCAATCCGGCGGCGCGGCGCTCGAGGTCGAAGCGCGTCACATCGCGAGCCGCGCTTCCAGTTTCTCCGCCAATGCGCCAATGGCCCCCACGCCGGGCGAGTCGGCTCGATAATCAATGGCCGCCATACGCTGGCGGTCGGCTTCGAGGAACGTGTCGTCGTGGGGCACCGTGGCGAGGACTTCGAGACCATGTCGCTGGCAATAGTCGTCCAGCGCCTGGGCATCGGCGGCGTCGCGGACTTTGTTGGCGACAGCGAAGATGCGCGGCAGGCCAAGTTCGCTCGCCAATTGCTTTATGCGCGCGCCGGTCTCCAGCGAACGATAATACGGTTCGACGATAATCAGCAAAGCGTCGGCGGTGCGCACCGTGCCGCGCTTGAGATGCTCCAGCCCGGCTTCCATATCGGTGATGGTCACCCAATCCTGCTGTTCATCGAGTTCACCGAACACCCCGCGCACGACGCTGTGGAACGAGCAGTTGCAACCTGTGCCAGCATGCTCCACCGTGCCAATAGTGAGCAGTTGCACGCCCTCCGGCCCGCGCGCGCCGTATTGTTCCAGTAGCGCTTCAGGCCGCAGAGTCAGTCGCTCGGCGCGCGTGCCGTCGGGCTGGAGGGTTTCCTGCACCAAACTTTCGGAAAGGAAGCGCGGCTGGGCCGACTCCGCCAGCCCCAGGGTGGCCGCCAGGTTGGGGTTGGGGTCGGCGTCAACGGCCAGCACCGGGCGGCCTCGCCGGGCGAACGCACGCGCCAGGTTGCCGGAGAGGGTGGTCTTGCCCGCGCCGCCCTTGCCTGAGACTGCGATTTTCATGTTTGCCTCCGTGAGTCAATGCTTCAACGCCAAGGACGAGTCGAAGTGAATGGGATGAACTGTATCATACGCCCGAATGAACGGACTATGAATTGGAGCGCATCTGGTGATTACACACAAGTAATGTTCGCAGCGGATGTTGGCGGGTACGCCGCGCAATCCGCCGCCGGATTACAAATCCGGCGGGAGCAGGCGATGTGAATAATCACCAGGAGCACATGATTTCGTTTTCGATGAGCAGGAACGCCTCGCCCCAGGTCTCCCACATCGGCTCTACTTCAATCACGGTCACGTGTTCTGGCCGTGTGTTGTAGTAGCGGCGCATCGCCAGCAGATGTAGGACGCCTTCGCCCATTTGCAAAGGCAGATGAGCGGCAGGGGTTTCGGGCGTCAGACTGTTCAACCGACCCATCTTCACCGGGCCGCCATTGCCTTTCTCATGGTCGCCACGTTCTCAAGCACAGAGTTAGGCCCGCCAAACACTGCGCTCCCAGCTACCAGGACGCTAGCGCCAGCCGCGATGATCGCGGCGGCATTGGAGGGTTTTACGCCTCCGTCCACCTCCAGCCATGCCGGCGAGCCCATTGCATCAAGCCGATGTCGCAGGCGACGGATCTTTGCCGTGCTGGACGGGATATAACTCTGCCCGCCAAAGCCCGGATTGACCGACATGATCAGCGCCAGATCCACTTCGGGCAAAATCTCCTCCAGTGTGGAAAGCGAAGTGGCCGGGTTAAGCGTCACTCCAGCCTTCATTCCCAGGGCCTTGATAGCTTGCACCGTGCGATGCAGTTGGGGGCAGGCCTCAACCTGCACGGTGATGATATCCGCGCCGCAGCGAGCGAAGTCGTCGAGGTAACGGTCGGGATTTTCGATCATCAGGTGAACGTCGAGCCACGCGCCGGTTTCCTCGCGTAATGGGCGCAGCGCCTCGACGACCAGCGGGCCGATGGTGATGTTTGGTACGAAGTGCCCGTCCATCACGTCCACGTGCAGCCAATCGGCTCCGGCTTCAATAGCTTCCCGCGCGTGCGCCTCGAGTCGGGCAAAGTTCGCCGATAGGAGGGAGGCGGCGAGTTTTATCACTGATCGTCCACTAGGCTGGTGCGGAGACTGGCGCCGGGGCTGACTGGAGCCGGCTGAGAGCAGCCACCGGCGGCGCAAAGGGGGCCTGCGACAGGTCGGTGTATTTCCGCAACAGGTGATAGGTGAGCAGCAGTTGCGTAAGCGCCAACGGATGGCTGTGCCGCACCTCGGCGCGATCTTGATAATCACCGAACTGATCTTCATGCACGGAGCGCAAATCGGGCAAGTGTTGCCAGATAGCGGCCTCCAGTTGCGCGGCGTGTTCGGAGTCCACGCTGCCGTCAATGTCAAGAAAGTCTACCGGGCGTCCGCTGTCACGACCCAACTCAAGCCGCATACCGGTATTGCCGTCTTCGCACAGGTAAGTCAGATCAGGATGCGGGATGGTGGGGCGCAACACAAGCCGCACGTTGAGGTTCGGCCCGGCCGCCTCCGGTGCGACTCCAGCCGGCGGGTAAAAGCTCACCACGATGTCGGCGTGCTCGCGTTGCGGACGAATGAAATCGCGCGAGTCGGGTTCGCGTTTTTTGAGTTCAGCCAGCACTTGCTCGGCGGTATAACCACGCTTGCTTGTATCCCGTTTGATCTTCCACACCTGGCGCAAGTCTTCGGGTGGGTCGAGAAATACTTTCACGTCGTAAAACTGGCGCATCACGGCTGAGTGGAAGCCCAACAACCCTTCGACAATGACAAACTGGCGCGGCCGGATATAGTCGGGTCGCACCAACGTGCCATTGGCGTGATCGTAGACCGGCTTGAGAAACGGCTGGCCGTAATGCAGCCGCTCGAGGTGTAGCTCCATCACGTCGAGATAGTTGCAGTCTGGGTGGAGTGGCGTGATGCCCAACTTAGCTCGTTCGCGCCGGTCATATTTGTGATAGTCGTCTGTGCAAACGACGATCACACGCTCGGGGCCAAGGATGTTCACTAACCCCTGTGTCAACGTGCTTTTCCCGGCGGCGCTGTCGCCTACAATGGCGAGGATGATAGGGCGCTGGGTTTTCATAGGTCTCCTCTGCTTTAGGTGACTGTCACCTGGCTGGAACTTCGACCGGTTCATCGGGCGCGCCCTGAAACAGGCGGCTCTGGCGGATGTCGTCGGCGTCAATTCGGGCCAATTCCTCTTTTGGAATGCTGCCGCCACGCTGGACGAGTCGATTGGCCTGGCGCAACTTGATGCGATCAAGGGCATTGCGGACACTGCGGGCGTTGGCAAAGTGTGGCTGTGGCATCCGTAATTGCAGGTACTCAAGAAACGTCTGCCGCGACGGCTCATCGAACTGATACATCTGCTGTTGCACCATCAACTCGGCAATCGCCATCAATTCGTCCAGTTGGTAATCCGGGAAATCAAGATGATGCGCGATGCGCGAATGAAAGCCCGGGTTGGAGTGGAAGAACGTATCCATCCGTTCCTTGTAGCCGGCCAGAATCACCACCAGGTCGTCGCGTTGGTTCTCCATCACCTGGAGCAGCATCTCAATCGCTTCCTGCCCGTAGTCGCGCTCGTTCTCTGGGCGGTAGAGATAGTAGGCCTCGTCAATGAAGAGTGCGCCACCCATCGCTTTCTTGAGCACCTCTTTGGTCTTGGGCGCGGTGTGGCCGACGTACTGCCCCACCAGATCGTCACGGCTGGCGACGACGAGGTGCCCTTTCCGCACGTAGCCCAAGTGTTGGAGGATTTTCGCCATTCGCAACGCTACCGTCGTCTTGCCGGTGCCGGGCCGTCCGGTGAAGGACATGTGCAGGGTGGGGCGCTCGGTCGCCAGCCCGGCCTGCTCCCGCAGACGCGCGATCAACAGCATGGACGCAATCTCGCGGATGCGCGTCTTGATCGGTTTCAGCCCAATTAGGTCCCGGTCCAGATCATCCAGCATCTGCTGGACATTCGACTCGCGGTAGGCCGCGTCAATATCCACCAGCGATGGAAGAACGGTGGAAGGGTCGGCTGTCATGGCCAGTTGTAAGTTGTCATTCATATCGCTGGCCGCTCGGCTTCTGGGTCGCGTAAGCCCGCAGGGTATAGCGGGTCTGACGATCAGCCCCCTCCTGCCGCTCCAGGTGGAAACCCGGTTCTTCCCTGGGACGGTTGACGATGAAACTCAAAACCGTCGTCGCCCGGTGATGCGAGCGGTCGTAGCCGTTGACCCGGATGTAGTGGTTGGGGAACACCCGGCGGCATTCATTGATCTCGAACATCACGGCGGCGGGGTCGTTGGCATCGAACATCGGCAAGCCAAACATCTCCCAATAAACATTGCGCGGATGCGGGTCGTCGGTGTGCTCGACCGATATCGGCCAATCATGGGTTAGGCAATATTGCACCTGAGCGACGATCTCGTCGTCGGTCAGGTCGGGCAAGTAGGAGAAAGTGCCCTGGGTGATACGCATGGGAAACCTCCACGAGTGGTCAAATAGTCGAATGGTCGGGTAGTCGCGTGCTTGACTGCTCGATAACAAGACCAAGCTAATAGGTCGGCGTCACAATAGCGTCCGGCACGTCGGTCGATTCAAAGTTGAAGGTGATGTCTTTCCAGACCTCCAGAGCTTTGTGTAGCGAAGGCGACCAGCGGGCGGCCTTGGCCAGGATGTCCGGCCCTTCGGCCATAATGTCACGCCCTTCATTGCGGGCCTGGATCATCGCTTCGACCGCGATGCGATTGGCCGTAGCTCCTTCGGCGATGCCATCGGGGTGGCCAATGGTGCCGCCGCCGAATTGCAGCACCACGTCTTCACCGAGGTAGTGCAACAGTTGATGCATCTGGCCGGCGTGGATTCCGCCGGAAGCCACTGGCATCACGCCCGGCATCGAGGCCCAATCTTGTTCATAGTACAAGCCTTCAATCGGGTTGGGGGCGAGCTTGTTTTCCCGCAATGTGTTATAGAAGCCCCGAATCGCATTCGGGTCGCCTTCCAGTTTCCCCACCACAGTGCCGGCGTGGATGTGATCCACACCCGCCAGCCGCATCCATTTGGAAATCACACGGAAGCTGACGCCGTGCGTCTTCTGGCGGGTGTAGGTGCCGTGCCCGGCGCGGTGCAGGTGCAGGATCAGGCCGTTCCTGCGCGCCCACTTGGCCATCGACTGAATCGCAGTGTAGCCGATGACCAGATCGATCATGATGATGACGCTGCCGAGCTGTTTGGCAAATTCCGCCCGCTCGTACATGTCCTCCATCGTGGCCGCGGTGACGTTCATGTAATGGCCCTTGATCTCGCCGGTTTCGGCCATGGCCCGGCTCACCGCTTCCATGCAATACAAAAAGCGGTCACGCCAACGCATGAAGGGCTGGCTGTTGATGTTCTCGTCGTCTTTGACGAAATCCAGCCCGCCGCGCAAGGCTTCGTACACCACGCGCCCGTAGTTGCGGGCCGAGAGGCCGAGCTTGGGTTTGGTAGTTGCGCCCAGTAGTGGCCGGCCATATTTGTTGAGATACTCGCGCTCCATCACTATGCCATGCGCCGGGCCCTGAAACGTCTTCACGTAGTGCGGCGGGATCCGCATATCTTCCAAACGCAATGACCTCAGCGCTTTGAAGCCGAAGACATTGCCGATGATGGACGCGGTCAGGTTGGCGATTGAGCCTTCCTCGAATAAGTCCAGATCGTAGGCGATATGGGCAATATACTGATCGGTGCCAGGCACCGGGTCAACGCGATAACACTTGGCTTGATACTTTTCATGGGCCGTCAGGCGGTCAGTCCACACCACAGTCCAGGTGGCCGTAGAGGATTCGCCGGCCACTGCGGCAGAGGCCTCAATTGGTTCGACACCCTCCTGAGGCACGAGGCGGAAGGCGCACAGGATGTCGGTATCCTTAGGCACATAGTCGGCGTTGTAATACCCCATCTCGGCGTAGGGCGTGACGCCGGCGCCCCAGCGGCTCTTTTTGTTGTTTGTCGAGTTTGATGTAGGCATGCTGTTCTCCTCAGGATCGGCGACGATATTTCGCGACGGCCTCAATGCAATGAATTCAATACGCAACCTGGCTGATCCGCTTCAACTTGTCCCAGCGGTGCTCGGCGTGGATGGTGCGCACCGTGCCCGTCTTGCCTCGGATCACCAGTGAGTCGGTGCTGGCGCCTTCGCCGGTGTAATGGACGCCGCGCAGCAGTGCGCCATCGGTGATGCCGGTGGCGGCGAAGAACACATCCTCGGAGCGAATGAGGTCATCCTGGGTCAGCACCTCCTGCCAGGTTTCACCCAAGGCAGCTATCACTCGCTCCTGTTCGGCTGCGCTCTGTGGGGCGCGACGGCCGCGCATCGCGCCGCCCAGGGCTTTCACCGCCGCCGCCGCGATCACGCCTTCTGGCGTGCCGCCGATCCCCATCAACACATCCACACCGCTGTTCGGCGTACAGGCCAGCAAGGCCCCGGCCACGTCCCCATCGGTTTGCAGAGTCACCCGCGCGCCCGCCTCCCGAACCGTGCGGATTAACTCGGAGTGGCGCGGCTTATCCAGCATGAAGACCGTCAATTCGTGAATCGGTCGCTCGAGTGCTTCGGCGATGCGGTGCAGGTTTTCTTCGGGGGAGCAGTCGATATCAATCACGTCGCGCGCCTGTTTCCCGACCACGAGCTTCTCCATGTATAGGGACGGGCCGGGATTCCACATACTCCACCGCTCCGCCAACGCGATGACGGCGATAGCGTTAGGACGGCCTAGGGCCAATAAGTTCGTACCCTCCACCGGGTCCACGGCCACATCCACTGCCGGCGGGCGACCATTCCCCACCAGCTCGCCGTTGTAGAGCATCGGTGCCTGATCCTTTTCGCCTTCGCCGATGACAACGACGCCATTCATCTCGACTGTTCCGAGTATCAGCCGCATCGCTTCGACGGCCGCCCGGTCGCCATCAACTTTCTGGCCGCGCCCCATCCAGCGTCCGGCGGCCAGCGCCGCCGCTTCGGTGACGCGCACCAGTTCCATTGCCAGGTTTCGTTCCGGGCGGTTGCTCATGCGGGCTGTGTCTCCGTTTGTTCGGCATGTCCGACCGGCGCCGGCATATAACGCATCCCCTTCTTGTGACTGCTATGGCCGGGGAACACGCGGGCGCTGGGATAGATGAACTTGTTCGCCATGTTGACTGCTACCGTCGCCTGCCCAAACCCATTGGCGATCAGATTCATCTTGGGCGCATCGGTCGGCTGGGTGATATCGCCGGCCGCGTACACACCGGAGAGATTAGTCTCCATTGAGCCGTTGGCCAGGATTGACCGCTTGTCGAGCTTCAGCCCCCATTTTTCTATCGGCCCAATGTTGGCGCGAAAGCCAATGCAAACCAGCACATCATCAACCCGCAGCGTATGTTCCGCCTGGGTGTGATTGTGGAAGAGGGTCACCTCCTGCACACAGCCATCCCCCTCAATGCTGCGCAACTCGTGCTCGGTGAGGACATGAACCTTGCTGCTGTGCAAGGCCTGCATACTGCGCTCGTGGGCTTCAAAGTAATCGAAGCGATGGGCCAGGGTAATCGAGCGCGCCCACTGCTGTAGCTCGAGGGCCCAGTCCACTGCCGTATCGCCGCCGCCCACCACCAGAAGCCGTCGCCCGAGAAATGCCTCTTTCTTGCGAACCACGTAATGCACCCCTCGACCTTCCAACTCTTTGGCCCCCGGCACTGCGAGCCGGTTCGGCTCGAACGCACCCACCCCGGCGGCGACGACGACGGTTTTAGCGTGATAGTCGCCCTCCGGCGTCGTCAAGATATTGTGCCCCGGCTCAAGCTGGGTGAACGTTGATACCGGCTCATTGAAGCGAAAGGTCGCGCCGAACTGGTTGCTCTGCTTCCAGAGCTCCTGCACCAAATCGCGCGCCAGCGCCACGCTGTACCCGCCTACGTCGTAGATGTACTTCTCCGGGTACAGCGCGGTGAGTTGGCCGCCCGGCTGCGGGAGCGCCTCGAGCACCACTGCTTTCAGGTCTCGCATCCCGGCATAAAACGCGGCGAACAGCCCCGCCGGCCCGGCCCCGATGATGGCTGCGTCGTACAAGTCAGACGTCATCGCCGTACCTTACCTCGCTACCTGCGCTAGCGCAGCACGCACCTGTGCCAGCGCGCCCGCCGATTGCAGCTTGTGTGCTTTGTGAGCGATGAACTCGGCATAGGCTTTGACGAAGGCTTCGCCCGGATTGCGGAAATCGAAATTGGTCGGGTGGTCGCGGAAGTGCTCGCGATGGACGCGCGTCCACACCAGCCGCCCGTCAGTATCAATGTTGACTTTAGTCACGCCGAGCGACGCCGCCCGCGCGAACTCGTCCTCGTTCACGCCTCTGGCCGATGAGTCGAGCTGGCCTCCCGCAGCGTTGATGCGTTCCACTTCCTCTTTGGGCACGGAACTGGAGCCGTGCATCACCAGCGGGATGCCAGGCAATCGCTTTTGAATCTCGGCGATGCGGTCGAAGTGCAGGCTCTGCGAGCCGGTGAACTTGTAGGCCCCGTGGCTGGTGCCGATGGCGACGGCCAGGCTGTCACAGCCGGACCGCTCGACGAAGACTTTGGCCTCGTTCGGGTCGGTGAGCATGGCGTGCTTCTCGTCCACGCTGATGTGCTCTTCCACGCCGCCCAACAGCCCCAACTCGGATTCGACGCTCACGCCTTTGGCGTGCGCGTGCTCGACGACGCGCCGGGTGACGGCGACGTTCTGCTCGAACGGCTCGTGCGAGGCGTCAATCATCACCGACGAATAAAAGCCGGAGTCGATGCACTCGTAACAGGTCTTCTCGTCGCCATGATCGAGATGAACGGCGTAAATGGCCTCGGGGTAGGCATCGTCGCAGGCGCGGATGATGGCCTCGAGCATCTTCACCCCGGCGTACTTGCGCGCGCCTTTGGAGAGTTGGATGATGAACGGGGCCTGCGCCTGGAGGTGGCCCTGGAACAGCCCCAGCGCCTGCTCCATGTTGTTGATGTTGTATGCGCCGATGGCGAAGCGGCCGTAGGCGACCTGAAACAAATCGGCGGTGGTGACGATCATGCCGGTGCTCCCGATACTTAATGCGGGCAGCATAGTCCACCGCGCACCCCGAGGGAACGTTCGTGAGGATAGATTGTGAAAAATCGTTTGGAGGAGGCCGCCCATCAAAACGGGTGGGGAGGCGTTGTCGCTACGTGCGGCGGTGATACTTAGCAGCGGCCTCAGTTCGGTTGGTCACATCCAGTTTGGCGTAGAGGCTACGCAGATGAAATTTGACCGTGTTCTCGCTCAGGTTGAGTGCGGCTGCAATCTGGGCATTGCTTTGGCCCTCGGCGACGAGTGCGAGCACGGCTTCTTCGCGTTCGGTCAACGCCTCCGGGTTGGGAGCGGACGGCGTCACGAGCCAGCGGCGCGCCGCCTGAGGAAAGACCACACGTCCGGCGGCCACCTGCCGGATGGCGGCCAGCGTCATCTCCGGCGCTTCGGTTTTGAGCGCGAAACCATCAGCCCCATTTTCGATGGCAGCGCGCATTGAATGCGCGTCACCAAACGCGCTCAGCACCAGCACGAGGACGGACAAGCCTTCGCTGCGAAGGCGTTGCAAACAGGTCGGCCCATCCATGTAGGGCATTTGTAAATCTAGCACCACCACATCGGGCTGGAACCGGTGAATGGCCTCTAACAGCCGCTCGCCATCGGAGGCCGTGGCCACCACATTCAGATCAGGTTCGGCCTCCAGTAGCGCGCGTAGCCCGTCCAGCACCAAGGCGTGGTCATCGGCCAGCACAATGCGGATGGGTTTGGTCTCAGCCATGGATCGGAACCACAACCCGCACCCGTGTCCCTAAGCCTGGGGCGCTCTCCACAAACAGTTTGCCGTTCACCAGCGCCGTGCGTTCACGCATGCCGCGTAAGCCAATGTGCTCATAGCGTTCGGTGGCTTCCGGTCCCTCCAACGGCGGCGGCTGAAATCCGCGCCCCTGGTCGGTCACTTCGAGATTGAGCCGGTCGTCAGTCGCCCAGACGCGCACCGTGGCTGTGTTTATGCCGGCGTGGCGGCGGATGTTTGATAGCGCTTCCTGAAGGATTCGGTAAAGCGCAATTTTGACGGGCAATGATACGGCGGGTAGCGTCCCTACGCTCTCCAGAGTCACAGCCCCACCGGTGAGGGTCTCGTGTTGCACCGCAAGGTCTTCAATGATCTCAGCCAGCCCGCGTTCGGCGAACTCCGGCGAGTGAAATGTGCCCAGCAAGTTGCGAATGTCGTGCAGTGAAAGTTCGAGCAGGTGGATGGCGCGCGTCAGGGCCGGCGCGCATTCGGCAGGCGCAGCGGGCAGGGCGACCATATGCGTGCGTAACAGCGCCAGTTGGCTCAGCGCGGCGAACAGATTCTGCACCGGGCCGTCGTGAATATCCAGCACGATACGCTGCAATTCTTCTTCAGTGACGGCCAGCAGCCGTTGAGCAACAAGGTGGTCGTTAGAAGGCAACATGCTTGCACTTTGGAAGTAATGTGTTTTCTTGCAGTATGTGCTTACAAGGCTATGGTCAAACACACCCTGAACTAATACATCTTATACATCCTATGAGCAGAGCAGTCCAGATGGGCCAATGTAATCCCCTTTAGCTGACGAGTTTACTTCTATGCTCCGTTAAAAGTAATGGGAGATGCCATCTCATGTTTTCGTAACCTCTGAATCCGAAAGCCAGACTATGCCTCTTGTTGACAGCTAAACAGAAAAGCCGCCTGTCCACGTAGATGAACAACACGGCTTCCCTTATATTCTCTGTGGCGGCGAGTGGCTTTGAACCACTGACCAAGGGCTTATGAGTCCTTCAGCCCGTCAACTTTAGCCCCTGGACGCTTTTCAGCCAATTGTGTCCAAGTAATCACTCCAGAATCACTTTTCCAAAGCCTCATTCGTTGCTCTGCTCCATTGCGTGCTCAAAGAGGACCATGCGATTGTGACTTGGAGGAATAGGGTCCCACTCATCGGCGTGATGAAGATCGTAAAGGGGTAAGCTCGTCGGTCTTGTAACCGGAGGTCGGTGGTTTGGATCCTAACCCCTGCAACTGATCAAAACCACCGTAGTTGGTGGCGTTTTTGATTCTGGATCATCGGCGTAGGCTGGTAGCCTGCAGATCGTTGGTCCGGCTCCTAACGATGCCGAGGTTCGTCACAAAAAGGCCGCTCATAGGCAGCTCGATTATTTTCCGACCATCCGCCTCCGTAGTTGAACTGTGAAAGGCGGACCAGCAAGTCATGTGCAATGCTGATTGGCACGTGCACGTCGCCGGATACGGGTAGGGCGCGGAGGCCACAGTCACCGCTGGCCGTCAAGGCATCACGAATTCCCAACCACCGGTGGCGGCAATGATCTATTGGCACGACCTGTTTGAGCTATACACACAAATTGACTGTAGATGATCCGAAGCGTCCCGCACATGATGTCCGTCGTGACGAGCTCATAGTGCTGCACGCTTCGCAGGCCCGGAACCGTGAGACCAGTCAATGCGCTTGGAATTCCCAGCCGCGAAGATAGGTACGACCACCTGCACTAGCTGGTGAGGCCGTCTAGGCTGTCGTCAGATTGTGCTGTGGATTGTGTCCGCTTGGGCTGATTAGGCTGGCCCGGCCGGCCATTACGGTGGCTGTGTTTTTTGGCGAGATCCTCCAACTTTCCCTCATCCGGGAAATCTTCTCGGAAACTCCGATACGCCTCCGGGAGGTTGTTCTCTGAGTCAGTCGCGTCGTTCGCCTGCGCCTCTGAAGACTTGCCTGCCTCAGTCGACTTGCGTTCAGTCGTCTCGAGTAGGTCAATTTCGCGATTCAGCTCTTGGGTGAGATCCCTGGTCCGAGCACGAATTTGGCCCAGGAGACTGCCGATATCCCGCGTGAGCCTCGCCAACCGCCGCGGACCCAGCAACACTCCGGCCAGGAAGAGCAGAACGAGTATTTCGGATCCGCCCAGTCCAATCCAATCCATCGTCGTCTACCTACGCGATCTTGGCTAAGAGGATACTGATGAGATAAAGCGCCAGGAGCGGCGCCATGACCAATCCCATATTTACGACGTCCACGGTCGGTGTCACCAGAGCCGCCACGGTGGCCAACGCCATCACCGCATAGCGCCAGCCGCGAACCAACTGGCCGGCCGTGACCCACTTCAATTTCGCAAAGAAGAAAATCACCAACGGCATCTCGAAGCTCACTCCTACCCAGAACAGCATGGAGGTCACGAAACTAATATAGTTCAGTGGGCGGGGGTGGGTCGGGATGCCGAGAAAGCCAATCAAGAAGGGCATGGTGACGGGGATCATCACGAACCAGGCAAAGGCAGCTCCACTGAGAAAGAACACCGTCGCTGCCGGGATGAGCAGGTAGAGCCAGCGCCGCTCACGCGGCGTCAGGCCGGGGGCCACATAGCTTACGGCCTGGTGTAGCACCAACGGCAGGCTCAAGAAGATGCCGGTCACGATCACGACCCGCATTAAGACGCTGATGTTTTCGGTGATTTCAATGGAGGCCAGTGCAGTTCGCCCTCCAATGGGGGCCGTCAGGAAATCCACCAGTTCTGTGGAGTAAAAAAAACTGACGGCTGTGGTAACGGCCAGGGCGATGCCGGCCTTAGAGATGCGGAGGCGTAACTCCTCCAGATGTTGGAGGATCGTCATCGCCTCTGAATGGTTGGGCTTGGATATCCGCCGACGTGCCCGGCCAAACGCCCAGAGATATGTGGAGAGCGATCGCCGATTTCGCACCGAGCCACCAGGAGAGAAAGGAAGTGCTGAAGGCTTAGCGGTCTGGCTCGGTAGAACTAGGCTTTTCGCGTTTTGGCGGTTTCGTCCGCCGTCTCATTTTCGTCTGCCTTTTCTTCTTCAGTCAGGCCACGCCGGAAATCACGGATGCCCCGACCGAGTTCGGTGGCAATCCGGCCAATGCGGCCCACGCCGAAGAGTAGCAAGACAATCACCAACAAGATGATCAGTTCTGGCGTTCCAAGTCGGAAGGGCATGTCGTACCTCCTGCACCTCGCGCTTATGTCTCGCGAGCGCGCACATATTTCCCCAGTTCACGTTGATAGTCGTCCGGCGTATCCATATCCTGGAGTACGCTTGGCGTGTTCAGAGTGACGTGATGGATGACGTTCCCCACGCTCCGCAAGAAATCACGCAACGTCTGTCCTGCGCCCAACGCTACAATCTCGTCCCAGTAGGATCGGCCGATCAGTAGCGGATGTCCACGTCGCATGTTGTAAGATGGCACGACGATCTGTGCCTGGCCGCTCCGATAAACCCCGACGAGCTCCTCGACTACAGTCCGTTCTAAAACTGGCTGATCGCCCAACGCAATGAGCGCCGCTTCAGCCTCGGTCGCAGCGGTCTTAAGCCCAACCTGGAGCGAGGACAGCATCTCCCCGATGGCGTAGTCGGGATTGAACGTCACCTGAACCGGCCAACCCGCCAGGCAACGTGAGACGGCCTCGTGCTCATGACCCGTGATCACCACGATCTCATGAATCGGGCAATCGTGCAAGACGGTCACCAGGTGTTCAATGACCCTGACCTTTCCCCATGGCAGGAGCGGCTTGGCGCGCCCCATCCGAGTCGAAAGCCCAGCCGCCAACACGATCGCTGTGATCACGCCATTCGCATCCGTTGATCAAATCAGGTTGTCACCTGGGCGGCCACGGCTTCAGTGGGCCGGGCGAACAGGCTCTCTATCCGGGCGCCACGCACCTCACGCAGGGGTTGGCCGCTCTTGCCCCGCATCACGGCCAGCACCTCGGCCAGGATAGAAATGGCGATTTCCGCCGGGTTTTCAGCGCCGACATCCAGGCCGATGGGTGCGCGAATACGGCGGATGTCGTCATCCGGGAACCCCGCGTCTCGAAGGCGCTTGAACAGCACCCTGGCTTTGGTTGGACTGGACACCAGTCCAATGTAAGCCGGGTTCTGCCGAAGCGCCTGTTCCATCGCTGGCAGGTCGTAACCCCAAGTGGTGATGACGACATGAGTCGCCGGCGTCATCGGGAAGGGGATCGGATCAAGAATTTCGTGAACGGGTTCGTAACCGATCACGGCCATCTCAGTCACGCTCGGGAAGCGTTCACGGTTGGCCCACACTGCGCGATCATCGACCAAACAAACCCGCAGTCCCATCATGCTTGCCATGGCCGCCAGTGGTTGAGCCACATGTCCTGCACCGATGATGAGCAGCGTCGGGTTTGGTTCCAAGATATCCAGGTGAACAATCATGTCCGTTGGATCGCGATCCTGGTTGACGGTGTACCTGGCAAAACGCGACGAGTTTTCCAGCAGCGCGTGGCGTGCATCTTCAGCCACGCTGTCTTCCAGCGTCTGGTCGCCGAGGCGGCCATACGTCCGACCATCCGGCCAGATGAGCATACGCGTCGCCTCGCGCCTGGGGGCGGCGTCGCCCTCACGCACCAGGGAGGCCAGCGCCACCACCTCGCCCCGCTCCAACGCTTGCAGCGCTGCCTGGGCGACCTGCGCGAACTCCTGAACCGAGATGTCGATGTGAACGTCGACGCTGCCCCCGCACAGTCCTACGCTGTCCGGACCACCGTGGGTGTCAAAAACGTAGTTCGAAAAACGCGGCTTTTGCTCAATCAACGCCGCGCGGGCGTGCTCCTGCACACGCCACTCTAAAGTCCCGCCGCCGATCGTGCCGACAATCCGTCCATCCGGCCAGATCAACATTCGGGCGCCATGATGGCGTGGGGACGAACCCCGGACCCGCGCGATAAATGCCAGCGCAACCGTCTCGCCCCGTTTGGTGGCCTCCAACGAGGCGCGCGCAACTTCCAAAAACTCATCCATCGTTGTTTATTATACACCTCTCATTTGCGTATCGGCGCGGCCGGGCAGTATCGGACGCGCCACATGCGCCTGGGTTCGCCTGCTAATCGCCGGTTGGCGCCTCGGCGGTCTGAGGCGCCCCCGGCTCTGCGCTCGCGGCGGGAGCTGCCTGGCGTGCGCCTTGGCGGGCCAGCAATTGCTTGTACCAGACCGGGTGACGCTTTTCCACGTACTTTCTTGGCACGGTCGTTCGAAACATGGACAACAGCAACGGCCAATTCGCCGGAACGAGTAGCAGCGGCAGCAAGTGGATGACCAGCATCACCCCAATGGCCAGGGCGGCCAGATCATGGACCGCCGTCGCCGTTGCAACGATCGGGCCCGGAACCGCGTAGACGTATTTCCCCAGCTTGATCAAGCCTGTCACCACGATCAGCGTGACCAGAATGGCCCACGGCGGATACGAGAGCGTCTGTTCGGTGGCGAGATATTTTCCGTGATCGGATGGCTTGTAGCCTAGCAACGCTTTGACATACTTGGCGATTGGCTGCCGAACCGCTTTCGGCCACGGAATGCGCAGCGCTGCCCCTTCCGGGCCGAACAAACCACTGTACTCAAACAACTCACCAATCAGGTCCCGGATCACGCTTAACCGTTTCGGGATCAGGCCGCTGCCACCGCTTACGCCATGCCGTGACAGGTGATTAAAGATGCCAAACAGCATCAGCGCGGAGCCGATATAGTGGATGACGAAGGCAAGCCTTAACTCCAGGACGCGGCTCGTCCAGCCCAGGATCATCGCACCGGTCACCAGACACGCAATGAGGCCAAAGGCGTTGAGCCAGTGTGCCAGGATCGTCCCCGTATCGTGCCGCCGGACGTGATCACCAAGCAGGGCATCGCCGCCGCCCTGAGCCGCCGCCCGGGCCTGGAAGATGCCCACGACGATGGCCAGGCCGATGAGAAAAGGGGCGGCCTGCGCCAGCAAGCGCGCGTCGTTGACCAGGGCGGTCTGCGGCGGCCAACCGTCGCCCTCGACGACTTGGGCGCTGGCCACGCCCATCAAGACCAGCCAACTTAGCAGAACGAAGACTGCAAGCGCCAAGCGTTTCACTCTACCCTCCGGCGTAGAACTAGGATGAGCGGCCTCGACGAATCAAGTAAAGCGCCACCAGCCCGCCGCCAACCGCCACGAGGGCGATGGCTCCAACGAGTGCCGGGGCCGGCAGGCTATCCACCGGTGCTGCTGGAGCTGTGACGGCGGCTGCCGGCGCAGTGGTCGGTTGCGATTGAGGGGCGACGTCTGCCGCCCCAGACGCGTTCGTGGACTGCGCCACCACCGTGGGCACTGCCTCCTGGCCGAGCACGGTCGTGTAAATGTCAAAGTTGCCTGCGCGCGGTGACTGAAAGGCGATCGTCACGCCATCCGGCTTGAACTCCAGCGGCCCTCCGTGCGGGATAGCCGAGTACACCACCGCAGCATTGCCTCCATCCGCATCGATGACCCAGACGTCATTCACGTGTTCCTGCTTGTCGGTGACACGCTCCGAGAGAAAAATGATCTTTCCATCCGGCATCCACGTCGGGAAGTGTTCCTGTTCACCGCCGGCCGTGATTTGGTATGGATCGCTTCCATCCATACCAACGATCCAGATTTGCGTGTGATTCCCGGCCGGGTAAGTGATCTGCTTCCCATCCGGACTCCAACCGGGCGTGTGGCACGCGAATGTACATTGGTTGCGTTGCTCATCGGCCAGGCCGTTCGTCATACGCTGCACTTCGCCGGCCTCGCTACTGTCCAGGAAATCTCGCAGTTCCACCACCCAAAGGTCTGTCACTCCACGTGCATAGGAATAGAAGGCGATCTGTGTGCCATCCGGGTTCCAGGCCGCAAAGGTATCATCACCCACACCCGAGGTGAGTTGTCTCGCGTTCTCGCCATTGGCGTTCATCACCCAGATGTCACGATCTCCAGAGCGATCCGAATCGAACGCGATCCAGGCGCCATCGGGGCTCCAGGCCGGGCGACGATCGTCGCCCGGATCGTCCGTGAGTTGAGCCTGGTTCCCGCCATCCGAGTCCATCACCCATACCTCATTGTTGCCAGACCGGGTGGAGTGGAAGGCGATCCGTGTACCGTCCGGGCTCCAGGCCGGGCGCAGGTCATTCGCCGGATCGGTTGTCAAAGCCACGCCGGGAAGTTGCGGGTGAGATTGCGCCGCGCTCAGACCAACCAGGACCAGCGCCAGGCTCAAGCTCACCATCGCACCGACGCCCAAAAGCCAGAATCGTCGCCGCCTGTGTTTTGCCATGTCATGACTCCGACAGGTTGATGTGCCAATCCGACTCACTCTGCATTGCCCAGTGCTCGCGTGTGGCGGCGGGCGCATCCAGGCAGAGCCGGTCACTCTTGATGATGCCTTGCCGTATGCGGACATTCACCGGGCAGGCCTCCACACACGCTGGCCCCTCGGGCCGCCAATAACAGAGGTCACACTTGGTGTACACGTTCCGAGTTGGATCATAGGTGATGCGCGACGCCTGGCTGAGGGTGAGCCGGTTCGTGGCTTCCGTCTCCACGAAGGTAGGAAACGGACACGCGGTGGCGCATCGCCCGCAAGCGATGCATTTGTCTTCGTCAATGATGCGCGCACCGGAAGAAGCTTCCACCGGAAGTGCATCGGCCGGACAGGCATAATGGCAGGGCGCCTCGGGGCACATCAGGCAAGGGCTTTGATGATATTGGCCTCGGTCACCATAGGCCTGGGTAATCACCGGATTGACCACGGTGGCTGCGTTATTAAAGATGCGGATGCGCGGCACGTCCGACAGCCCCTGTTCCCGATGCGTCCGAGAACAGGCCACCTCACACGTCAGGCAGCCAATGCAGAGGCTGGGGTCGGGCATGATGACGCCCGACGACGTCTGGAGTTCATGTGGCAGCGGGCCTTGTAGCAAATTGACCCCGCCGACCCCGAGCGCTGCGACCGCCACGACACCGGCCCCGGCTTGCCGCATAAACTCCCGGCGCGATACGGGGGCGGGGGCGTTGGGGGTGATCTGATTTGAGTGTCCGGTTTGCTCCTCAGCCACGGTATTACCTCCTCAGTGGGTGGTCGTCAACGGACCTGTGATGGTGTCTAAGGCCTCGGGTCTTCTCTGGCGTTCTCCACATGAGACCGTGGATCGCTGCCCTGGGCCTGTTGCTTGAGCGACTGCTTGAGTTCGCCCAACTGCTCCCGCAGAAATTTGACCTCCTCGGCGTGGAGGCGGATGTAGGCCGCCAACTTTCCCTGAAACTCGTTCAGCTCGTTGGCGTGTAATTTTTCAAAAGCGCTTAACTGTTGCTCGAAGCGTCGCATCTGAGTGTCCATGTCCATAGTCAGCTTACCTGCAATGGCGCCTCTCCGGAGGCCAACCTTGGGAAGTGTGTTGTTAGCGTTGTGCGCAGACGTCGATAGCTACCGGTAGCGCAACCCAGACTGTTCCAATGTCAGGAATGCCTGCCGGCGCTGCATCCCCCCAGCGACGGCTTTGCCTACAACGATCACATGGTCTCCGCCCGGGTCCAAACTATTGCTCACTTCGCATTCCAGGTAGGCCACCGCCTCGTCCAGCAGCGGGGCGCCCGTGATACCTGCATGCCAGGCCATGCCGCTAAACTTGTATGGATTGATCCGGTAGGGCGTGCCCAATCGCGCGGCTAACGGTGTTTGATTCTGTGCCAAGAAGTTGACGGCAAAGGCGCCATTCTCCACCAGCCGCGCCTGCGAATGACTCATCTTGTCCACGGCCAGCGCCACAAGCAAGGGATCGAAAGACACCTGCATCAGCCAGGAGGCGGTGAAGGCGCCCAGCGTATTTGACGCCCCACCCGTGGTGACGATGTGCACCCCATACGGGATGCCGAGCAGAGCCTCTTGAATAGCCAGCGAAGAATCACGTCCAGCCATCCGTGCCGGTCCCTCAACCAATGCGTTCATTGCCGCGGTAGCGCATGACGATGCGGCGTGTCCCAGTAGAGCCATCGACCCCCGCCTCCCGCCGCACGGCATGGATTTCTTCCCCAGCCTCTAATAGGCGCAGAAATTCGTCGTATGCCGGTTGGTGGGAGGCGTTTGGCACCAAGGGCATGATCCGTACGCCGGGCGCGGCTTCTTGAGCAGCCTCCAACAATCCTTCTGGGACAAACAACACGTCCACATCCGGCGATAAGCCCCTCAGTGGTCGTAAGACCACCTCCAGGTTGTAGCCAGACCTTTCCAGCTTTCGCCGTAGCACATTGAAACTCTGAATTAAGGACGGTGGTAAAGCTTTCAAGTCATAGGCCACGGCGACCTTCTTGACCAATCGCGGAGTGGGTGCCTCTTGATCGTCCATAACGCCCTGGTGCGAGCTATCCCAATCAAATCCCTGCCAAGACAATCTCGGCTGCGAACATCACAGACTCAAGGGCCCTCAATCACAACGATCCAGGCGTCCATCGCACTTGGGTGATAGTTGCAGGTGTACTTGTAGATCCCGAGCCGATTAAATGTGAACCTGTAGTCGGGGGAGCCTGCGCCAGCTGTGACGCCGCCTCTCCATTTCGACGGCGGATCTACCGGATCAATCGTATGCACCAGTTCTCCGACGGAATGCCAGATGACTTTCGTGCCGACTGTGACGGTCACGACTTGCGGTTTGTAATAGTAATCGCCCACCTCGAGTACCACAATGCCGTCGGCGGGTGTTCCGGTTGCCTGTGGCCGTGACGGCGCAAGGGAAGGCGCTGGCGTCGCTCCGTGCAACTCGTGCGGCCCCGCCGGTGTGGTTGTCACGATCGGCACAGTGGGTCTGATCGGTGCTGTGGGTGATGACGTAGTCAGACGCGGTATGAAAGTGGGTGAGGGCGTCACCTG
>JBQTJD010000919.1:0-3631 GCA_052387475.1 Anaerolineales bacterium
CGTGGCTGCTCACCGGGGCGGAGACCGGCGCGGAGCAATTCTCCGAGGAGCGTTTGCGCAAGATGCAAGCCGTGCGCGAGTGGTCACTAGCGCAACTCTCCGAAGCGGATCGTGCCTTCATCGCCGCGTTTCAGCCCACCGTCACGCTCCCGCTCGCGCCGCAGAGCGGCCTGAGAGAGCGGAACAGTAGTTCCGAAACGCTTCGCGTCGCAACTACTGTTGCGCGTTCTCCAGTGCAAGCACAGCTTGCGCTCGCGCCGAACCGCAATCTACTGTGCTTTCATGGCTCGCCCGCTTCCTTCGATGACGTCATCCTGCCCTCGACCTCCGAAGAGGAATTTCAGAAGTATCTGGGCGCGCATGCCGGCCATCTGCTGTGCGGCGGGCACACACACCTGCAACAAATTCGCCGCCTCGGCGACGGCTTCTTCTTCAACCCGGGCAGCGCCGGCCTCGCGTACAGCCACACCCAACCCGAAGGCGCGCTCTACGTCGATCCATGGGCCGAGTACGCCGTGCTGAGCGTTGAGGGTGGGCGGGATGCGTTGGAGTTCCGCAAAGTGCCTTTCGATGTGAATGAAATGATCCATGTTTATCGTGAAAGCGGCCGGCCCTTCGCCGAGGATGCCATCGCACAGTATTCGCCACGCGCGTAGCCCGCAGCAACTACCCATGCCCCTTCCCCTCACCCTTTACGGCGCAACGGATTGCGACGACACCGAGCACACTCGCAATTGGCTGAATGAACTCGGGGTAACATTCCGTGAAGTGAACATCGATCATGACTCGGAGGCCGAGCGCTTTGTGATCTTCATCAACGGCGGCCTCCGCAGCACGCCGACGCTGGTATTCGGCGACGGCAAGCGCAAGCTCATCGTCACCGAGCCGGCGGACGGCGAACTTACCTCGACATTGATCGAAGCGGGCTGGACTCCATGACCGAACATGACTTCAATTCCTATCGCTCGCCAGTGCTCGCGCGGCGCGGGATGGTGGCTTCGAGCCAGCCGCTCGCCTCGCAGGCGGGCCTTGCCATTTTGATGCAGGGCGGCAACGCCGCCGATGCGGCGATAGCCGTCGCATCGGCCCTCAACGTCACCGAGCCGACGTCCACCGGCATCGGCGGGGATATGTTCGCGCTGTATTACGAGGCGCGCACTCAGCGAGTGACGGCCCTCAACGGCTCGGGCCGCGCCCCGGCTGCACTCACGATTGAGTTAATCAAATCACAGGGCCTCGCGTCAATCAGCAATCAAAAATCTGAAATCAGCAATCCTTACCACGCGCACACCATCACTGTGCCGGGCGCGTGTGCCGGCTGGTGTGACTTAATTGCGCGACACGGCTCGATGCCGATGCAAGCCATCCTCGCGCCCGCCATTCGCTTGGCGGAGGAGGGCTTTCCGGTGGCGCCGCTCACCGCGCACTTCTGGCAACGCGGTGCGGAACGGCAACTGCGGACTGCGCCCGGCGGCTTCGCGCTCACCCTCAATGGGCGCGGGCCCCAGCCCGGGGAGATTTTCCGCAACCCCGGTCTGGCGCGAACTTTCCGCGCGCTAGCCGAGGGCGGCGCAGAGGCGTTTTATCGCGGGGAGATCGCGCGCGCGATCGTGAGCGTGATTCAACACGCGGGCGGCGTGCTGGCGGAAGCCGACCTCGCGGAACACACCTCAACCTGGGATGAACCGATCAGCGTGAGCTATCGCGGCTACCGTGTGTGGGAATGCCCGCCGAACGGGCAGGGCCTCGCCGCACTGCTCGCATTGAACATCCTTGAGGGCTTCGACCTCGCCGCGCACGACCCGCTGAGCGCAGACCGCTGGCACTTGCTCATCGAGGCCCTGCGCCTCGCCTTCGCCGATGCGCGCTGGTATGTGACTGATCCAAAATTTTACGACCTCCCTCTCGCGGGATTGCTCTCTAAAGATTATGCGGCGCAACGTCGTCAATTGATTGATCGGCAACACGCCACACGCAATGTTCAATACGGTTCGCCCGTCACTGCCTCCGGCACGGTCTATTGCTGTGTGGTGGATGGGCAGGGCAATGCGTGCTCGTTGATCAACAGCAATTACATGGGCTTTGGCACCGGCATTGTTCCAGAGGGATGGGGCTTTACGTTACAAAATCGCGGCTACAATTTCTCGCTCGACCACGGCCACCCCAACGCGCTGGCCCCGCGCAAGCGGCCCTACCACACCATCATCCCCGGAATGTTGACGCGAAGCGATGGCTCACTCTACGGCCCGTTCGGGGTGATGGGGGGCTTCATGCAGCCGCAGGGCCACACGCAAGTCGTTGTCGCGATGATTGACGATGACGCCGACCCGCAGGCGGCGTTGAATCGGCTGCGCTTCTGCATCGACGCCGAGGTAAGCGGCGGTAACGTGCTGCTGGAGGCGGGCTTGCCGCGCGAACTGGTGGAGGGGTTGGCCGCGCGCGGCCATCCGCTTACGCCCAAAGTATCCGGCTACGCGCGGGCGACGTTTGGTCGCGGTCAAATCATCCGCCGCGAAGCGGATGGCGTGCTGTGGGGCGGCAGCGACCCGCGCGCCGATGGGTGTGCGATGGGCTTTTGACATTGGGTGATTGTCGCTTCGCTTAGCAATCACCAATCGCCAAATCACTCAATCGCCAAATCCTTTACAGTTCATAACCCGGCTGGTAAAATCCGCGCGCTGGAGTGATCAGTTCGGGAGGGATGGCCGAGTGGTTGAAGGCGGTTGTCTTGAAAACAACTGTGGGTGCAAGCTCACCGGGGGTTCGAATCCCTCTCCCTCCGCCTGATTGACGACGTTCGACTGAACGCGAGCACGGGGAGGTGCCGGAGCCTGGTTGATCGGGAGCGCCTGCTAAGTGCTTGTCGGGGCTTTTAAACTCCGACCGAGGGTTCAAATCCCTCCCTCCCCGCCAGAAAGTCACATGCGCCTGCAACTCAGTTGATCAGAGTGTTTGCTTGTAGATATGGCGCGCAATTGCCTAGCAGGGATGCTAGGTTTTTTGTTTTCGTTGCTTGAGGGCACGATCTTGCACTGGCTCGGCTCCGGAAAGGTGCGCGCGGCCATTCCCACTGTCACGCCCGAGGAACTCCGAAACTGAGGGCCGACGCAGTCGGCGCGAATTTCGGAGTGCTGAGGGCGCTCCCGCGCGGAGTGGTCTCATCGAGGGCACTGCCCTGCACGCGCGGGATAGCGGCGGCCCTAACTGGGTGCGGAGGCGGGGCGGTGCGCGACACCGTTTGAAAAGTCGCGTCTAGAACGCGTGTCCTTGATATTATGGTAAAATACCGAAATTTCGTGCTCCGCTTTGGAGCGCGATAGCTCAATAGGGTTTACGATGAGTAGAAATGGCAATCCCGACAGTAATTTTCGCTTGACCGAGTCGTCGCATACATCATTGATGTTGCGGATGGCAGAGACTCGTCAAGAATGGCTCGAACAGTTCGGCATGCTCGGATCGGCAAGTGCTATAAATGCGGTGGCTGCGTTCCACGAGAATGTTATGCCCAAATGGACAGACGAAATGGTTGGAGCAGCATCCGCCATTTTTGGGACAATGGCCGGGTACGAGAACCTGCGGCCGCAGGTTGAACTGCTCGGATCGGCAAGTACTATAGCTGCCGTGGCTGCGT
>JBQTJD010000920.1:0-5794 GCA_052387475.1 Anaerolineales bacterium
GCGGGCATCCACTTTGCCGGGCAAGTACCCGAACTTATCCAACCGAATGCGGAACGTAGCCGGCCTCAGAAACTGCCGGACTGAACGCTGGTCTTGGACTTCTTCCGCTGTCAGGACCAACTGTCGAATTGGCCCAACTGGGTTGCTAATGGAGGTGGTGGAGAGAGACTGGAAGCGAATACGTGTGTTTCTTTCAACGGCGCCACTTGGAAACTCAATCTCAAACCAGCCATTTCTTGAGGTCAGCCGTCCACCGGTGCCGGGACTAATATCGACGCTTTCATCATCGACGGGGGTTGGCGTACTGGTGGGAGTGGTAATTTGTGTCGGCGTAACCGTCACGGTCGTTGTGATTTCGACCGTTGTGCTCGGAAGGGGGGAGACGGTAAACGTTGGTGTTGCCGTAGCTTCGGTGACGGTGACCGAGGGCGTTGCGGTGAGGCTGGGCGTGGCGCTGAAATCGGGTGTTGCACTGGATAGGTCAGTACCAGATGGGATAGGGGATTGTGTGGCAGTAACCGCTGGTGTGCCGCTAGCGGTTGGTGTCGCCGTATCGCGTGGCCCCTGCTGTGGGATGCGATGATCACCAGCGGAGTTGCCCGGGCCGGTACGCGCTTGAGCGGCTGGCGTGTTCTGTATCCCAGTAGCGCTCAAGGCCAATCCGGCGATGACCAGGATTCGAATACTCTTATCGAACACTCCACGAACGGCACGCTTAACACCAACCGCCAGAGTGAATTTGTGCATCGCGAACTCCCCGCAGATGGAATTGAGATTGGCGCTTCAACTGCTGAGTGGAAACCAGAGCGTGGAGGCGCTACGCTCGCAGCTATATTACCGAAAAAAAAAATACGGAGTCAAGTTCGGAGTTGGTTAGATTTTTGGACAAGGCTCAGGCCGAGTTTGAAATCGGGCAACTTAACCCTGTAATTGTGGAAGTCAACGAGGAACTTGTATCCGAGAAACTCGATGAACATCACGATAGCAAAGGCTGTGGCTTATTGAAACGCGCGATGCGCCACGCAACAAAAAACCGGCCTTACCTCAAGGCCGGTTTTCCATCCTTTTTCTCCGCGCTCTCCGCGTGCTCGGCGGTGAATTAATCCCCAGCGCTGGCCAAGGAGCGTTCCTTCTTCTGCAACTTGCTCAACTGTGCCGCGCGCGCAAAGCCCACCATCCGCCCCAGCTCCTCATCCCACAAACGCCAACTTAGTGTGCTGAAGCTTGAGCCGAGCGTGAGCGTTGGGCTGTGCTGGAAAAGTTCCTGCTCACGATAAGCGGTCTCCAATCGATAGAATGGGATCTTCGGGCTGAGGTGGTGGATGTGGTGAAAGCCGATATTGCCGGTGAACCACTGCAACACCCTGGGCAGTTTGTAGAACGAGCTACCCTGTAGCGAGGCTTGCACGTAATCCCAATCGGGATGCGGACGCCAGTAAGTATCCTCGAACTGATGCTGAATGTAGAACATCCACACGCCGACGACCGACGAAATGTAGAACATGGGCGCGTGCACGAGCAGGAACTCGCGCCAGCCCACCAGCGCGCACAGCGCCGCCCACAAACCGGCGACGGCCAGCGTGGTGGCGTGCACACTCAGCTTCTCGCGGCGCGGATCATCTTTGTACGGGAAACGATTGAGCACCAGGAACAACATCGGCGCACCGAACAGGAACATGAAGGCCGGATGGCGCAGGATACGGTATTGCAGCCGGCGGAACCACGGCAGAGCGATGTACTCGGCCACCGTCAACGTCTGCACATCGCCCATGCCACGCCGATCCAAATCGCCGGAGGTGGCGTGATGAATGGCATGGCCGTGCCGCCAGGCGTAGTACGGGGTCAGCGTGAGCACGCTGATGATGATGCCCACAATGTCGTTGAGTTTTTGTGATTTGAAATACGAGGTGTGGCCGCAATCGTGCTGGATGATGAAGGCCCGCACCAACAGCCCCGCCGTGGGGAAGGCCAGCAGCAATGTGAGCGCATACGACACCCGCAGGCTGAAATACATCAGCGCCCACATGACCACGAATGGCCCCAGGGTGATGAAGAGCTGCCAGAAGCCCTCGCGGACCTCGGGCGTTTGGTAGCGCGCAACGATTTTGGTCCAGCCACTGGTTTGGCTGGAGGAAGTCTTCGACATGACGAACTCCTGTGTGAGAGGTCAACCGCGCCGGGTGGCGGCGGTTGATGTTAAATGACGACGAACGATGCGGGACGAACAGGAGCCGGGCTTATAAGCGCAGGGGTAAACTCAACGACCGAAAGACGGGGGTGAAGGAGGGCGCCGGGGTAATGAAACAATGAACCGGCGCGGCATTCCGCTGACGGATACGGCGAACGGTGGGACGTTGCAGCACCCACAACATCAACGCGGTGTGGAGGACGGAGAGAATGGCAGCCGCTGCCGCGACCTGCATCCATTCGGCCGGGATGCGGCGGGCGGGAGTTCCGGGCCGCGCGCCCACTGCCGCCTGATATTGCATAACGTTGGCGCAGTAATGCGTGAGCAGCGCGGCCTTGCAGTTTTCAACCGACACCGCCACCGATTGGCGCAAGGAATGCGGCGAGTGAGTGGCTGGCGCGTGGGCGGCCAGTTGGGTTTCAAGGCCGTGCATCGACGACTGCGCGCGATACCACGCCTCCGCCAGCCGCAAGCGATAGGCTTCGGTGCGCCGCTGCGAGAACCATGTGCCGCGTTTCGTCAGCGTGCGCGACAAATCCAGCGCGCGCAGGCGTTGCAGACGCCGTTGCGCTTGGGCGAGATAGGGGTTGGCGCTCAACGCCGGCAAGTTGGCTTCGGCGCGTTTGAGCCACTCGCTGGCCGAAGCATTCGGAAACTTCATTGACACGATTGTAGCCGATGCACACACAATGCCACAAGCAAAACGGGATTAAGGGGCCGTGAACTTTTGAAGCACGACTTCATCGCCCCCGGTGTTCACCGGCAGCCGCTCACCGGTTTCTGCGTCATACAATCCCACCACCAGCGAATAGTTGCCCGGCGCAAGCTCAAAGGTGTACGCGTCCTCGATGAATTCACCCGTCATCCACAACGATGTCGAATACGCGCCCTGCTGCGGCGGAGCGTCGGCCTGCGCCACATTCTGCCCGGCCTCATCGCGCACGTGGACGAAGACGGTATAATCGGTCGTCAGCGCCTCGGCCCGCATTTGCCACAGCAGTGTGAGGCGAGTCGAGGCGTCTGATTCGAGGCTGTATCCGCTGAGGGCGATAGCGTCATCGAACAGCGCGTCCACGTTGGAAGCCGCTTCTGGCGCGGTGAACGTGCGCGCTACGGGAACGGCGTCCATCCGTACCACCTTCGCGTCGCCGAAGCCGGGCACGCTGAGTTTCACATCCACCGGCCCAGCCGCCGCGGCCGGCATCCGCACGGTCACGCGCTGAATCTGCACGCCTATCACGGTCAGCGTCTCATCAAACACCGGCACATCACCCAACGCAATCCGCACCGGCGTAGAAACCGGGGCCGGGGCATACCAAAACAATGTCAAATCGAAGCGCTCGTTTTGCCGGGCTGAAGTGGAATGCAATTGATAGCCCAGCAACTGCAACGCCTCGCCAAAAGTGGATTGGGCCGGCGCAGTGATGAGATACGCGGCGCGGAATTCTTCCGGCGTGACAGACGAGCGGCCCGCCAGCGTAAGCGTGCCGACCACCGCGCGTTCGCCGCCAAAGCCGCCCTGCGCATTGAGCCGTGGCAAGTTGCGATTTTGTTCGGCAGAATAGAGGCCGGTCTTCACCGTGTACTGGCCCGGCGGCAAGCCGATGGGCAGCGATAGAGTCAGCCGCGTGAGCAACACATCGCCCGCGACCCACTGCTCCGATGGATTAGTGAAGGTGTTAGCCACCGCCCACTCGCGGCCCTCGGCGTCGTACAAGCGAGCATACGGCAGATAGTCCGGCACGTCCACCGTGTTCTCCACCCGCCAGCGCAAATCCACAAACACCGTATCGGTCTCCGCCTCGAAGCGATAGCCGATGAGGGTGAATGCGTTGCCGAAGTTTTCGTTGAGCGATTGGAACTCGGGCAGGGGCGGCGTTTCGCCGGCTCGGAAGCGATACACGCGGAATTCACCGGCCGGGTGTTCGTATTCGAGATGGCCCGCCCACTCCGCAATCCACTCATCGGGCAGCGGCGTGGAGGCGGCGAAGAGGTACAACGCCTCACGTTCGTTTGGAATGACGAGTGAGGTTCCACCAGTCAACCACTTCACCGAGTCAAACTCGCGGGCGAGGTAGGCCAGCGTCGGATGGCGATAGTGGATGGCGGAGACATAGGGCGTAACCGAATCGAATGATTGTTGATTCAGATACTCGGCGATGCCGATAAGGTCGGCGTCGTTGTTCAAGCGTTGCGTGGGGAGGTTGGCCCACTCCACAAAGTATTGGCGATAGGTGGTGAACGCGCCGAGCGCGAGCGTAATGAGGGCGATGACGGTGAGCGGATACGGCGAGGCGAAGAGCGGGCCGGGCGCGTGCCGCTGCAACCAGCGGAACGCGACAACGATCCCGCGCGCCGGAAAGACGAACACCAGCGGCGTCAACCCGAAGGCGCGTGTGATGGACGGAAAGATCTCGTTCACCGCAATGGCTGTCGGCAAGAGCATGAACGGCAGCCAACTCAACAGCAAAAGCTCAACGGCCAGCGACAGCGGGGAATGGCCGCGTTTGAAGAGCAGCGAGTGGAAAGTCGCGAGTAAACCGATCACGAAGAACACGCCGAGCGGAAACGTCGCAAACAGCGGCAAGCCCGGCAGGTTGTAACGATCATAGGGTTCGCCGTTGATGAACAACATCTCCGCCGCGCGCTGCACACCCTGCCACACTAGCGCTTCATCACCGGGCTGAGGTGCAACCTGCGAGAATCGGTTGAAGAAATCCTCGGGGTGTTGCAGGAAGTAGAAACCGAGCGGGGCAAAGGTGAGGGCGGCGACAAGAATGAAAAATGCAAAATTCAAAATGAAACGTGTTGCGTGTTGAGTGTTGCGTAATGAGCCGGTGAGCAACGCCAGCCAAAAGACCGCCAGCGGGAATGGAAATAAACGCGCGGAAAGATACGTGTAGGCCGCGAGGCCGGTGAAGACGCCGCCTAGCGCCAAATCTACAAGCCCAATTCTCCAATCCTCCAATCTCGCTTTCCATAGCCCTCTCAACAAAAACCCCAGCGCCAAACTTTGTATCAGCGGTTGCGTGATGACGCGAAAGCCAAAGCGTGAGAACGTGACGTGGAAGAAGGCGACGGCTACCAGCACCGATGCCAGGGTCGCGATTTGCAGCGAGCCCGGTTCGCCGCGCAACACTTGCCGCACGACGAAGAACGTAGCCGGGATGGTGAGCACACCGGCCATCGCCGCGGCCAGCCGCAAGCTAAAGACCGACGAGCCGATGAGGTTGAACCACGCGGCCAGCCAGTAGTAAAACAACACCTCGTGGCCGGTGAAGGCGGTGATGAAGACGGGCCGCTCGCCGCCGAAGGCGACGCCGTTGCCGAGCAGCGCCGTGGCCGCTATATCGTAATGCAGCCCTGCGGGGATTTCGGTGAGTTGCCACAGACGCAGAAACGCGCCAGTCAGCGTGGCGAGGGTGAGCGTGAAATAGTAGCGGCGCGGCATGACAACGGGAAAGTATACGGGAAAGAAAGGAAATGAGGCAGCCGCGTTTCCCTGTTTCCCTTTAGTTCCCGTTGTTAGAAGTTGTGCACCGCGTCAATCAGCCCTTTGTCGCGCGCCACGCGGTCGAAGTAACGCCAGGCCACGAAGGTGATGAC
>JBQTJD010000921.1:0-15930 GCA_052387475.1 Anaerolineales bacterium
CCGTACTTCCTCGAAGTGATGACCTATCGCTATCGCGGCCACTCCATGGGCGACCAGCGTCAATATCGCACGCAAGACGAACTGAAGAAATGGCAGGCCGAAGACCCAATCGGCAAGTTCGAGGACGTGCTGCTCAAGTCTGGCGTGCCGCATGCGGAGATGGACAAGCTTGACGATGCCGCCAAGCGCCTCATCACCGAGGCCGTGCAGTTCGCCGAAGAGTCACCGTGGCCGGACACGGAAGAGATTTGGAAAGACATCTACGCGGATATTGAGCCGGAAAGGAATTAACAATTTTAGATTGCTGATTTTGGATTTTTGATTTCCTACAATCAAAAATCAGCAATCTAAAATCCGAAATCATTTATGGCAGTCACAACAATGGCCAAGGCCCTCGCGCAGGCGATGGCGGAAGAGATGGAGCGCGACAACCGCGTGGTGGTGTGGGGCGAGGAAGTGGCCGCGTTCGGCGGCACTTACGGTGCCACGCAGGGCTTGCTCGATAAGTTCGGCGCGGAGCGCGTGCTCGACACCCAGATCTCCGAGAGCGTGATCGCGGGCGCGGCGGTCGGCGCGGCGATGAACGGTTTGCGGCCCATTGCCGAGATTATGGGCATCAACTTCGCTTTCCTCGCCATGGATCAGATTCTGAACCACGCGGCCAAAGTGCGCTCGATGTTCGGCGGGCAGTTCGAGTGCCCGCTGGTCGTGCGCACCACCTCCGGCGGCGGGCGGCAACTAGCGGCCACACACTCGCAGACCTTCGAGCACGTCTTCGCCCACTTCCCCGGTCTGCTGGTCGCCGCGCCCTCCACCCCAGCGGATGCGAAGGCGTTGCTGAAGACTTCCATCCGTTGTGATGACCCGGTGCTGTTTGTCGAACAAGCGACGATGTATTCCGAGCGCGGCGAAGTTTCGGAAGACCCGGAACAGATGCTACCCATTGGCAAAGCGGATGTGAAGCGCACGGGCAAGGATGTCACTATCGTCACGTATTCCAAGATGGTCGGCGTTTCATTGAAGGCGGCCACGAAGCTGGCGGAAGAAAACATTGATTGTGAAGTCATTGATCTACGCTGGCTGCGCCCGCTCGACATGCAGCCGATCTACGACTCATTCAAGAAGACGAACCGCGCCGTGATCGTGGAAGAGGGCTGGCCGACCTACGGCCTGAGCGCCGAGATCGCCGCGCGCATCTACAAAGAGTGCTTTGATTATCTCGACGCGCCCATCGAGCGGGTCTCGCAGAAAGAAGCCCCCCTGCCCTACAGCGCCCCGCTCGAAAAGTTCATGTTGCCAAAGCCTGAGGATGTGATTGCGGCGGTGAAGCAAGTGCTATGACGTGTAGCGTGGAGGGTGGAGGGTGAAGCGATCTCGCTCCACGCTCGACCCTCCACGCTACACGGAAATCCACATGGCCGAAGTCGTCCCTATGCCCAAGCTCGGCTTTGATATGGCCGAAGGCACGCTGGTCAAGATTATCAAAAAGGAAGGCGAGACCGTCGCCAAGGGCGAGATCATCGCCGACATCGAGACCGACAAAGCCACCATCGAAGTGGAGGCTTACCTCGGCGGCGTGGTGAACTCGTGGCTGGTGGCCGAAGGCGCGGTGGTGCCGGTGGGCACGCCGATGGTCATCATCGCCGAGCCGGGTGAAAAAGTTGATTTGGCCGCGCTGGGTGTAGGAGCGGATTCCAAATCCGCGACAGCGCCGACTCCCGCGCCGCAACCGGCATCCGCCGGGCAACCTGCCCCCGCCGCTATACAAGCGGATTCCGAATCCGCGATCGCGCCAGAATCCGAATCAGCCGGACGCGTGACCGCCTCCCCTATCGCCCGACGCATGCTCGACGACGCCGGCGTGGATGCACGGCTCGTGACGGGCACCGGCCCGAGTGGCCGCATCACGAAGAAAGATGTCGAGGTCTATCTCGCCGCGCCGAAAACCGCGCAGGCGCCCAAGGCCGCAGCCGCTGCTCCCAAGCCGGCATCTGCTCCCCAGCCCATCATTGTCGCGCAAGAAGACGAAGCCGTTCCGCTCACAAAACTCCGCGCCATCATCGCGCGCCGCATGGCCGAATCCACTTCGACGGTGCCCGCAATTTACCTGACGATTGAAGTGGACATGGCCGCAGCGATGTCGTTGCGCAAACAGGTCAATGGGCTACTGTCGGAAACGGGTAAAGTTTCGGTCAACGACTTCGTCATCAAAGCCGCCGCCCTCGCGCTGCGACAGCTCCCCAACCTCAACGCCTCGTGGGGCGGCGATAAGGTCGTGCGCAAAGGCGCAATCAATGTCGCCAACGCGGTGGCTACTGAGAACGGGCTGCTGACGGTCGTAGTGAAGCAGGCTGATCAAAAGCCCGTGGCGCAGATCGGCGCGGAGATGAAGGCCATGGCGGGCCGCGCGCGCGAGGGCAAGGTGCACCCTGCCGACATCGAAGGCTCGACCTTCACGGTTTCGAACCTCGGCATGTACGATATCGAGCACTTCACCGCCATCATCAATTTGCCAGAGGCCGCGATTTTGGCGGTGGGTGCGGTGAAGGAAGTGCCGGTGGTGAAGGACGGCGCGCTCACCCCCGGCATGCGGATGAAGATGACGTGTGCGGCCGATCACCGCGTGACCGACGGCGCGGAGGTCGCGCAGTTCCTGCAAGCCATCAAAAAGCAACTCGAAGAGCCGCTGCGGTTGTTGGTATAGCAACGAGCTTTGGTACACGGATAGCACGGAGAAACACGGATTACACGGAGGCTGCAAAAGAAATCCGTGCAATCCGTAACATCCGTGTCATCCGTGTACGTTTTTCTACCCAACTCACGAGACGCCCATGAACACCCCTGCCCTCAAATGGTTTTACACGACACCTGAGAAGAAGCCGTACATGCTGTCCGAACGCCTGCGCAACAGCTTTTGGGAATTACGCCTCGGCTCGCTGTGGCTGGATACGGTCAGCGCCGAGTCCCCTTTCGCTGCCGAGGGCGCCTTCAGCGATGGTCCGGTGCGGCTGGATTGGGAGATAAACCAGTGGCTGCGACTCACGGCCAAGCCCGAGGCCCCCGCCCTCGCCGATGGCGTGAAGGTGCTGCTGGGGCGTAAACCGCTGCTCTCGTACACCGACGCCGAGGGCCGCACCGTGCACGAGTGGTGGGTGCAACCGGACGCCGCCGAGAAGCGCTGGCAGGCGGTGCAGGGCAAGCCGCAGTTCGGCCAACCGGTGAGGTTGGATAAGTAGGGGTTGGGCTTGTGGCAATTTGGGTCTGTGGGGGCGGAAATGCCGCGAAGCCTCGCGTCCCATTTCTATGTTGGGCCGCTTAACTCCACAAACAGAAGGCCTGTTGATGTTGGCGATAGTCTTTACCACGAACGACAGAGCAAAAGCGATGGCGCGCACCCCGCGCCCTCCGCTCACTTCCCTACGCTTCGTTCGCTGCGGGACGCGGCGTGCGCTTCGGGTAATTCTCGCGTGAGGTCTTTCAATCACCCGCGCTTGCGGCGCGTCATTGAAAGTGCGCCGCGCCGCAAACGCTACGAGCGGGTAAATTCTGGCGCAGTCTCCAGCACTACCGACCACCCAAATGCCTATAACCGTATTCTTTCGGCGCAAGTCGCCGAAACGCCAACGATCATTTATTTCTGAAGCGGATTTGCCAAAAAAGAGAACTGAGAATGACTGGAGTCACCTGCCATGCCTCAATCCACTCGCGGCGAAGTCGAGGCCTCCCTCGCCAACGCCGTTATTCAGTTTGAAAAAGAACATCTGGGCCGGGGACCGACAGAAGCCCGGGCATTCATCATTGAGGATATGGTTCTCGTCCGTCTGCGCGGCGTACTTACGCCAGCGGAAATGAGTCTGGCACAAACGGCTGAGGGGCATAGCCTGATAAAGCAAGTGCGGCGGCAACTTCTGGAAGGTTCGCGCTCCTTGTTGGAAGCAATTGTTCAGGAAAAGACGGGCAGTCAGGTAAAGAGTTTACATACTGACATCAGCGTCAGGAATGGCGAGCGGGTCATCGTCTTCACGATGGCAGAGGATTTGGAGGAGCGATTCGGTTGGAACAAACAAGAGCGCAAATAGCCGCGCGCGCAGTCCATTAGCCCCGGCTAGGTCAGGGAAAAGCAGGATATATGTCATTCGCCGTCACCGGCAATTTGGATATGATGGGATTGCATAACTCATAACTTTCGAGAACGCTTCGTCGGTGGACGGGGCAAAGCGTAGCCCTCCGGTCACAACCGGAGGGGGACGGGTTGCAACGTAGGCCGACACTGTTTCGGGCCAGAACCAAAGTGGCCTGTTCAACAGTGTCGGCCTTTTTGTCTCCTAACGACATCTGAGTAGTGGAGGCTGCCATGAAACGCAATCCAAGGTCCCCTCGTTTGGGACACTATTTTGACCTACCTCCGCGCTGGCGCTGGGTGTTCTGGCTAATAGTTGCATTCAGCGGCGGCGGAACAGTCCTCGCCCTCTGGTTGGAAGCAGAAGCCATCGCCGTAGCCGAATGTGCGCCTCTTGCCGCACTGCCCGGCATGGCCGCGTTGCTGTATTGGTTCAATCATCTGGTTTTCAAGGCGACCCAGCCTCGCCGGGAAGACTTTTCGGACAAAACTACTTCAGGAGAGAAGAATCCATGAAACCTTCACCCAAAGAGTCAACGCCACACTGGCATACCCTGCCCAGCGAAACAGTATTCTCTCGCCTGAACGCCACGCCCGCTGGGTTGACCGGGGCTGAGGCGGTTCAGCGTCTGGCGGAACATGGCCCGAATGAACTGCAAGCCGCCCATCGCATCTCACCGTGGGCGTTGCTCTTCGAGCAGTTCAAGAATGTGCTGACTATCATGTTGCTTGTCGCAACAGCGCTTTCGGCCTTTCTCGGCCACTGGACCGAAGCCATCGCCATTGCCGTCATTGTGCTATTTGCGGTGCTGTTGGGGTTTGTGCAGGAATACCGCGCCGAACGCGCCATCGAGGCCTTGCGCCAGATGGCCGCGCCCACTGCCACCGTCCTGCGTGATGGCGAGGAAGTTGAACTTCCAGCCCGTGACCTCGTGCCGGGCGACGTGACTCTCTTGCGCGCCGGTGACAAAATCCCCGCCGATGTCCGACTCATGGAAGCGGTCAATTTGCAAATCGAAGAGGCCGCGCTTACGGGCGAGTCGGTTCCGGTGGAAAAACACGCCGCGCCAATTGCCGGCAACGATTTAGCCGTGGGTGATCGCAAGAACATGGGCTACGCGGGCACCGCCGCCACCTATGGCCGGGGCCGCGCGCTGGTCGTCGCCACCGGCATGCATACTGAGTTCGGCAAGATCGCCCAAATGCTCCAAACGGTGGAAACCGGCAAAACCCCTCTGCAAGAAAATCTGGATAAGGTCGGTCACATGCTGGCGCGAGCCGCCGTCGTGATTGTGGCGATCATTGTCGCCCTCGGCCTTTTCCGCGGTCAGCCCATCATCGAGATGTTGATTTTCGGCATTGCCTTGGCGGTGGCGGTCGTCCCGGAGGCCCTGCCCGCCGTGGTCACCATCTCGCTGGCACTCGGCGTGCAGAGGATGGTCAAGCGCAATGCGCTCATACGCCGCCTCCCGGCAGTCGAAACGCTCGGCGGCACCTCGGTGATCTGTTCCGATAAGACCGGCACACTGACGAAAGACGAGATGACGGCCCGCAGAATTTTTGTGGCCGGGCACGTGCTGGAAGTATCCGGGGCGGGCTACGAGCCGCACGGCCAGTTCTCGCGCAACGGCTCGACCGCCGAACCATCCACTGCATTGAAACTGCTGTTGCGCGGCGCCACGCTGGCCTCCGACGCACACATCGTCCATAGCGAGGCCGATGGTCGCTGGCACGTTAAAGGCGACCCAACCGAGGGCGCATTGGTGGTCGCCGCCGCCAAAGCCGGGTTACACAAAACCGACCTCGACACGCAATTCCCGCGTGTGAATGAAATCCCGTTCACTTCCGAAACCAAACGCATGACCACGCTGCATACCGGGCCGGAAGGCGCTGTAGCTTATTCCAAAGGCGCGCCGGAAATCATCCTCGACTCGTGTGCGCGGCAATTGACGACGGAAGGGGAGGCGGCGCTTGACGTTGCCAGCAAAGAGGCAATTCTGGAATCGGCCCGCCAGATGGCGAGCGAGGCTTTGCGCGTGCTAGCGGTGGCCTCAAAAGCGGGCGGGACACTGGAAACCGCCGAACACGACATGACCTTCCTCGGATTGGTGGGGATGATTGACCCGCCGCGCCCCGAAGTCAAGGCCGCGATTCAGACGTGCGAGCAGGCGGGTATCAAAGTGGTAATGATCACGGGCGACCACCCGCTCACCGCGCAGGCCGTGGCTCGCGAATTAAATCTATTGAAGACTGGCCGCGTGATCACCGGAGCAGAGTTGGAAGCAATGAGCGAAGCCGACTTCGAACACGAGGTGGAAAACATCGAAGTCTACGCCCGCGTCTCCCCGGCGCATAAACTGCGCGTGGTCACGGCTCTACAAAAGAACGACCACATTGTGGCGATGACAGGGGACGGGGTGAACGACGCGCCCGCGCTCAAGAAAGCCGACATCGGCATCGCCATGGGCATCACCGGCACGGATGTGACCAAAGAGGCCGCCGCCATGACGCTCACCGACGACAACTTTGCTTCCATCGTCGCGGCGGTGGAAGAAGGGCGCGGCGTCTTTGGCAACATCAAGAAATACCTGATGTACCTGCTTTCGTCGAACATCGGCGAGATTGGCCTGATGTTCGGGGCCACGCTGTTGGGCCTGCCCCTGCCGCTGACCGCCGTGCAAATCCTGTACGTCAACCTCGCCACAGACGGCCTGCCCGCCCTGGCCTTGGCGGTGGACCCGCCCGAAGCGGACCTGATGCGCCGTAAACCGCGTAACCCGCGCACCGGCATCTTCACCCGGCCCGTTGTCACCCTCATGGTGGTGGGCGGGCTGTGGTCGGCGCTGGTCAACCTGGGCTTGTTCGCGTGGGCGCTGAGCTCTGGCCGCGGCCTTGAAGAAGCCATAACGATGACGTTTGTCTCGCTGGTGCTGATTCAGTTCTTCAAAGCCTACAACTTCCGCTCCGACCGGCACTCAGTGCTGAATCGGCCGTTTGCCAACAAGTGGTTGAATTGGGCGATTCTGTGGGAAGTCGTGCTGTTAGTCTTAATCATCTATGTGCCTTTCCTGCACGATGCCTTCGGCACCTACTATCTGCCGCTGGTGGATTGGGCCATCGTCATTCTCTTAGCCCTCACCATTTCGCCCGTGCTGGAACTGGCGAAGTGGATGGAGCGGCGCGGCTGGTTTGGGAAGATGGTCTGACACGGAGATGACCCGGATGAATGAAGTTACGTTACGCCGCGAACACAAGGCGGCCCTGGCCACTGCGCTGGGCGGCTTGTGGGAACAGGCGCATGGCGCCGCCAGCGGGCAAGGTGCTGGCTGTCGTTGTTAACGATGCGCCATGTTTGGCGCGGGTACGGTTAGTATGGCCATTGAATTCGTCTTGATTGGATTACTCATCCTCGCCAACGCCTTCTTCGCCGCGACCGAGATAGCGCTGGTAGCGTCCCGGCCAAGCCGGTTGCAAACCCTGGCCGAGGGGGGCGACCACCGGGCGACGACCGTTCGGAACCTCCTGGCAAAGATAAGCGAGTCGACGGCCGCGGTGCAGGTGGGTGTGACCTTGGTGGGGACGCTGGCCGCCGCCGTGAGCGGCGCGGGAGCGGTCCGGCAACTGGCGCCCCTCATCGCCTCTGTTCCCGGCCTGGCCGGGTACGCGGAAGGGATTGCGGTGGGACTGGTCGTGGTGGTGCTCTCATATCTACAATTAATCTTCGGCGAACTGATGCCCAAGCGCTTGGCGATACGGAATCCCGAGAGGACAGCGATGGCGCTGTCCGCGCCGTTCTATTTCTGGACGCGGCTGGCCGACGTCCCCAGCCGCCTGCTCGCGGCTTCCACCGGTTTAGCCTTGCGACTGATCGGCGTGAAGCCGATGTCTCAACCGACGACGAGCCAGCAAGAGGTGGAATCGATCGTCCGCCAGGGCGCGGCGGAGGGCGTCTTCGAGCCAGCTGAGCACGCGCTGATCCAGGGCGTGTTCCGTTTCGGTGACGGCACCGCCAGCGACATCATGACTCCGCGTACGGAGATGGCGGCTTGGGAAGCTAACCGCTCGGTTGCCGAGGCCCTGTCTATGGCGCGCGAGGCCGGGTTCTCGCGTTATCCCGTGTATGAAGGTGATCTGGATCAAATTGTCGGGATGGTGCATGTGAAAGACCTGAACCGCGTTTCGGAGGAGGCCACGCTGCGCGGGCTGGTGCGTGAGGTGTGTATCGTACCGGGAGCCGCGACCCTGCCCAAACTGTTTGCCCGGTTGCAGAAGGCGCGTACGCAACTGGCCGTGGTGCTGGATGAATACGGCGGCACGGCCGGGTTGGTGACGTTGGAGGACTTGTTAGAGGAGATCGTGGGCGAGATCGAGGACGAGCATAGCCAGCCGGATGTGTTCCTCCAATGGCAGGCCGATGGCAAACTGCTTGCCTCCGGGAGAGCGCCCGCGGATGAGGCGGCGGAGACGTTAGGTATCCCGTTAGATCGGCCTGGTGTTTACAAAACGCTGGCCGGGTTTGTCCTGCACCGACTGGGCCGTATCCCGACGGCGGGTGATCGCTTCGTCTTTAAAGGCTTTGTGTTCACGGTGTCCGAGATGGATCGGCTGCGGGTGGCGTGGGTTCAAATCGCTCCGGCTTCTCCACCGGATCAGCCTGCCAGCCATCGGGTCGGAAAAATTGTGGGCCTGGCGTGAGCCTGGCCCCTTACGCGGCTCCCGCGGGGCCCATGTTGACCGGCCACGGACCCGCGCCAGCTGAAGCCCCCGCGGGAGCCTACACGCCAGGGCCGATCGTGGTCGCTGCGCATGCGCAGCGCCAGGCTGGCCCGGGTGCCTGGAAAAGAGTCATAAAACAAGGAGCAAACAATGAGACGAGCAAACGTACCGAACGAACCCGGATTGAGTGATTTCCTCGATCCGGAACGGATCTCCCGGACTCTGCGCTACTGGCTGTCCCCCGTCTGATCTGGGCTTTGCTGATCGGCGTGGTGGGCCTGTGGCTGCTCTCGGGCATTTACATGGTCGGGCCGGGCGAACGAGGCATCGTGCTCACGTTTGGTCAGTTGACCGGCCAAAGCGAATCCGGGCTACACTACCGCCTCCCGGCGCCCATTCAATCCAACTTTGTGGTAGACACGGCGCAGGTGCGCACGGCCGAGGTGGGCTACCGCACCGAGGCCGGCAGCCAGAGCGTGGTGCTGGAAGAGGCGCAGATGCTCACCGGCGACGAAAACATGGTGGTGGTGCAACTGTTCATCCAGTATCTGGTGCAGGACCCGGTGGCGTACCTCTTCCACGTGAAAGACGCGGAAGCCGTGCTCAAGGCCTCGGCCGAGATCGCGCTGCGCTCCGCCGTCGGGCAGAACACCATTGACTTCACCATGACCGAGGGGCGGGTGCAGGCGCAGGATCAGGTCAAGACGCACTTGCAGGAACTGCTCGATCAGTATCAAACCGGCCTGCTGGTCACCGAGGCCCGGCTGCTGGCCGTGGATCCGCCGGCCGACGTGCGCGACGCCTTCCACGACGTCGTGCGCGCTTTCGAAGACCGGGAGCGGCTGGTCAAGGAAGCCGAGGGCTACGCCGAGCAGGTGGTGCCGGCGGCGCGCGGCGAGGCGGCCCAGATGGTGCTGGAGGCCGAAGCTTACCGCGAGCAGCGGCTGATCCGGGCCGAGGGTGACGCGGCCCGCTTCCTGACTCTGCTGGCGGAATACGACAAGGCCCCGGAGGTGATGCGCGAGCGGCTGTACCTCGAAAGCATCGAACGGGTTCTGTCCGGCGCGGGTATCTTCGTGTTGGATACGGGCAGTGGCGGGGTCTGGCCGTTTCTGCCGCTGACCGATCTGACCCCGGCTGCCCCACCGCCGGTCGTCGTTCCCGCCGAACCCGAACCGACGCCGGCCCCGTAAAGGTCAATCAGCCAGTTAAGGAGCAACCCCATGAAGAAACTCATTGTCATCGGCGTATTGGCCGTGTCCATCTTCGCCGCACTCCAATCGGTGTACTTCATCAGCGAGTGGCAGCAGGGCCTGGTGTTTCAGTTTGGCGATCCGGTGCGGGTGGTGCGCGATCCTGGCCTGTACTTCAAGGCGCCCCTCATCCATGACCTGGTCCTGCTGGACAAGCGCGTCCTGGGCACCGAACCCCAAAGCGCCGAGTATCTGAGCCTGGACAAGAAGCGGCTGCTGGTGGACCATGTCTCGCGCTGGCAGATCACCGACCCGCTGCTGTTCTACCGCACCGTGCGCAGTGAGGCCGGGGCGATGGCCCGGCTGGACCAGGTTATCGCCGGCCGGCTGCGGGAAGAGATCGCCAACCACAACTTCATTGACATTGTGCGGGAGAAGCGCGAGTCGATCGTGGCGACGGTGACAGACGGCACGCAGGAGGCGGCCGGGTCGTTTGGCATCACGCTGTTGGACGTGCGCATTATGCGGGTTGACCTGCCGACCGAGGTGCAGGCCAGTGTCTTCGCCCGCATGCAGGCCGAGCGCGACCGGATCGCCAAGCGCTACCGGGCCGAGGGCGAGGAGCAGGCGCTGGAAATCCGGGCCGAGGCTGAGAAAGAGCGCGAGATCATCCTGGCCACGGCGTATGCCGAAAGCCAGATCCTGCGGGGCGAGGGCGATGCGCAGGCCGCGCTGGTCACCGCGCAGGCCTTTGGTCAGGATCTGGAGTTCTACGGCCTGGTGCGGCGGCTGCAGGTGTACGAGACGATCCTGGGCGAGGGATCAACCATCATCCTGCCGCCGGACTCAGATCTGTTGCGCTACCTGGAGTCGCCGGCGTTGGTGCCGCCGGCTGGAATAGTGACGGAAGGTGACTGAGTGCTGGTCGCCGCTGGGTTCAAACTCGCCAAGCGCCTGTCCCCGGTAGCCGTCCGGCTCATGCGGCGCCTCCGCGCACTGTATGAAGGGCTGTGGCTACTGCCGTTCATTCGTCGCATTCCAGCACCGTGGCGAAAATGGGTGGGGCTTGGGCTGCTCGGGCTGGCGCATTTTTCCCACGAAGGATTGTGGGTGGTGCCCTTCGTGCCCCTCACGCTCGAATTGAAAGTCGGCCTAGGGGTGTTTCTGTACCTCTTGGGAGAAGTAGCGTGGTGGCTGGGTGTATTGATCCTGGGAAAGGAGTTGCTGGCGCAGTATCAACAGGTTCTTGTCCAGTGGCTCGAATCGATCGTAGGCCAAACGCGGTTGGCCCGCGCCCGGCATTTCTTCAGCCGGCTGTTCAACCCGCGCCGCTATCCTGGCCAAGGTGAGGCGCAGAGGAACACACAGGCCGACGAAGGATATCAAAAGAGGCTTCGCTCTGAAACCCAAACAATGAACAATGCCACCCAAAGTGAGCCGCCGCCCGCTGAATTGCCACTGAACGAGCGTCTCGCCCAGGCGGCCGAGGCAGTCGCGCAGCGCGAACTGGGCTTATTACCGCGCCGCGTCCGGGTAGCGATAGACATCGATACGCTGATCATCTGGCTGGATGGCGCGCTCACCCTCGCCGAAACCGAATTGGCCGACGAGGTCGAAAGCCGGGAGTACGTCCGTCGCTACAACCAACAATTGGCGGCCGCAGCCCGGACGGAGATCATCCAGGCGATGGAGAGCGTCTTGCGGCGCAGCGTCACCGACTTCGAGAGCCACGTGGATGCCAGCCGTGGTCATGTCCTGTGGTACTTCGCGCTGGGGAGCATTGAGGAGAAGTGAACGATGAAGATCCCTATACTCTTTGCGGCGCTGGATATCGTCCTATTCGTGCTTGTCACAGCGCTGGCTACGCGGCGGATGATTCGCCGCACCTTTCGCCGTTTCGGCGCGACTGTCCGTTGACGGCCAGGAGAATAAACACATGGATTGGTTAACCGACCCGCAAGCCTGGATAGCATTTTTAACCCTCGTCACGCTCGAACTTGTCCTCGGCGTGGATAACGTCATCTTCATTTCGATTCTGGCCGGAAAACTCCCCGCCCATCAGCAAGGACGGGCGCGCAACACCGGCCTTGTACTTGCAATCGTCTCGCGCGTCCTGCTCTTGTTCTCGCTCTCGTGGATCATCGGACTCACCGAGCCGCTGTTCACCTCGCTCACGTTTGAAATCTCCGGGCGTGACATTATCCTCATCCTCGGCGGCCTGTTTTTGCTCGGCAAGAGTACCCATGAGATTCACCAAAAACTGGAGGGCGTTGAGGGACACGCCTCCGCCCGCGTCGGCCCCTCGTTCGCCAGCGTCATTGTGCAGATCCTCCTGCTGGATGTCGTCTTCTCGCTCGATTCGGTGATCACCGCCGTAGGCATGGTTGACCAACTGGTGATCATGATCGCCGCCGTGCTCATCGCCGCAGGCGTGATGATTGTTTCCGCCGGGCCGATCAGCAGTTTTGTGGATCGCCATCCCACCATCAAAATGCTGGCGTTGAGTTTTCTCTTGCTCATCGGCTTCACGCTCATCGTCGAGGGTCTGCATCAGCATATTCCCAAAGGTTACGTCTATTTTGCGATGGCGTTCTCGGTCTTTGTGGAACTGCTCAACTTGCGGCTGAGAAAAGCCCGCGCCACGCCGGTGCATTTGCATGAGTCTTACGTCGGCGAGACGGGCAAGGGCGCGACAGCATCGGATTGAGTTAATGAACCGATTAGTTGTCGTATCAACCACAGAAGACATCTTCCCAGAATACAAGAACAGCCCGGTTGGGCTACTTTTGGAATACCACAATCTCAACCGGCCTCTGGACGAGTACGCGAAGGCTCAACTGCTGATTGGAATGTGCATGGACAATCGCAAGCATCTTCGCATACCTGATAATTTCGCTTTTATCATTCGTGCAGGTGGAGCGAATCTAAGATACAGCGAATTCAAAGTGTCCTATGCCATAGCAGTTGGCGGAGTGAAATCTATCGCGCTCATCGGGCATAACAACTGCGGAATGGTGAACTTGACATCCAAGAAAGACCTATTTATACAAGGCTTGGTTGAGAGCGCAGGCTGGGAAAGGGAAAGGGCTGAAGAGCATTTCATACACTTTACGCCGATGTTTGAAATCGGCAATGAGGTAGACTTTGTGTTGAGCGAAGCAAAACGGTTGCGCTTGCGGTATCCGAGAATCCAAATTGCGCCCCTGTTGTATCGGGTTGAAAACAATCTTCTCTGCTTGATAAGTGAAACCTGAACATGACCCTATCTAAGCATAATTACGTGTGATTCGCATCATATTACACCGTTTACATCACCTGCACGTTGCAAATAGTGGGCGGCCCAACAATGGCATGAACCCGACTTGCTCCTCGCTGCGCTCGTCGCAATCGGGTTATGCCCCCCGTTAGGCGGCATAAGAGTTCTATTATGAATGAATCATCAGTAGTAGATTACATCACTAAAACTTTTCCCGAAGTCGAAACAACCACCAGCTTCGGATACATCTTTTTTTTCTATCGATCAGAGCGCAAACTTCCCTTCGCGACGCTCATCTCCTCAGACTATGATTATGATCGCCTTTCGAATCTGGACCGTCCCGGCGTATTTCGCCTGAATATTGGGATTAGCAAACAAACTTTCCAATCGCTATTCGGTCCAACGAAAGTGGATGTCACCAGCTATGATTTCACCGCTTTAGACGTGATCATGCCGCATCCCGAGTATGCACAACAACACTTCATATGTGTGCTTTCGCCAAGTGAGGCGACCTTTGAGAGAATACGCGCTTTGCTGGCTGAAGCTTATGATATAGCCATTCGGAGATACACTCGTCAAAACAAAAACAAACGAGACCAGCACTAAGAAACTCCCGTGGAGTTGATTTATGGTCAGTCAAGAGGCAGTTCCAGGCACGGTGAGTTTCTTCCCACAAAGAGTTGAGGCGCAACCCTCACGGACGCCGCCTACCGATGAGATGCAGTTGTCAAGAGACAGATTAGGAAATCGGTGGGCGTTGAAAAATAGCAGCACTTCAACGCCCAGCCGTCACCGCGCTACTACTGTTGCGTCCGCAACGGGGGTCAGTTGCTTTCGTGAGTTGTTCTGCAAACAGCGTCGCGCTCAGCCTGTGGCGCGCAGCTCTGGCTTTAGCTTCAACAACTCGTCTACACTCGCCACGCGGCGCGGCATGTTGCCATAGCGGAAGTGGGTCAGGTCTTCACCCAACTGCAAGCGCATCAAGTGATAGCGGCTGAGTACAGCCAAGCGAATGAATTGGCGTGTGCTCAAGCCGCCACGCTGCTCATCGGTCAGCTCCCACGACCAACGCATCAACTTCGTCGCCACCATCTTGTCATCCGCGTGCCGGTCGGCGGCTTGCTCGGTGAGCACATGCCAGATAGCCACCAGCAAACGACGGGCCACGGCCACGACCGCTTTGTGCTCCTCCATCCGGCGGCTCAACCGCGCAAACTCGGCTTTCCAGAACGGATGATGCTCGACGGCCGCCCAGGCGGCTTCGACCAAGACGTGTCGTAAGTCACGGCGACCGGCCTTGGTGATGCGGCCCGTGCGGTGGGTCTGCCCACTGTCATGCACACTCGCACCCAGCCCGGCGTAGCCCACCAGCTTCTTGGCGCTCTCAAAGCGCGTCACGTCGCCGATGGCCGCCAACACCGTCAGGGCGGTGATTAGCCCGAAGCCGGGCAACTGCATCAAGTAGGGCATCTGACTGGCCCACGGCTGGGTCGTGCTCAAGCGGTTGAGTTCGGCTTCGACTTCAGCGAGTTGGCCTTCGACCTGCTGCAAAGTGGCCAAATCGTGCTTCACATGCAGCCGTTCCGTCGCCGAGACTTCCAACTCGGCCCACCACACCCGGTTGGCCTGGCTGAAGACGTCACCCGCTGGCGGCGCGAGGTGATGCCGATGCAACAGGCTCTGCAGCCGGTTCTTCACCAGCGTGCTGACCTTCACCAGCCGCCGCCGATGCGAGAACAGCATCCGCAGTTCGCGGACGTGCACCGGTGGCACCCACACTTGCGGGATCAAGTTGGCCGCGCACAGCCTGGCCAGCTTCATCACGTCCTGCTTATCGGTCTTGACCTTGGTCTGGCCGATCCAGGGCAACTTGCCTGCGTTGGCGACTTCCACGCGCGTGACCCGTTCCACGACGCTGTCGTAGAACATCCAGGTGTTGCCCGTGGCTTCCACCACCAGCACGTCGGTCTTCCACAAGTGGCCTTTCGCCCAGGCTGGCCAATCGTCCAGTTCCACCCGCCGGGGCGGCAACACCACCGTCTGGTGGGCGTTCACCCCGCCGATCACCAAGTAGTGCTTGTGCAGATCGACCCCCAGATAGCGCGTTTCCGTGGTTGAAGTTGCGGTTTGACTCATGCTACACTCCTGAACAAGAGTTGCGTGGGCATGGATTTTCGGGCGCCAAGTTCAACTACCGATACGGGCTCGTTCTCGCAGAACGTCCCAGAACCTGTCCTGAGCGAAGTCGAAGGATCAGAGTATTCGACGAGGGAGCCAAATAACCACACGGGCTTGACTCGCTGAGTCGTCCCATAGGCCGCGTCGGCTCGCCCGCATGCTCCAGTGCCCCGGTGCATTCCCCGTCCCTGATCAGACTGAGGATACCACCGCCATGCCCACCCAACTCACTTCATCCCTCACGTCGCTCGCATGAACGCCGTTCAGAGGAAGCAGCATCATTCTAATAACCACGCGTTACAGCCGACTCGCCTCCGCTGGCGCTCCGGCGAGCGGGTGAACGCGACCGTTGAGCCAATCTTTCTTTACCTCACCACAAACGCCTGCGGACGTTGATGAGTGCGGTTCGTCAATCCGTTCCCATCACATACGCAGATTCTGACTTGTTTGACAGTTAGCGGACAGAC
>JBQTJD010000922.1:0-5468 GCA_052387475.1 Anaerolineales bacterium
TATGGGCTATCAGTTTTTCATGGTCGGGAATGGGCCAATGCAACATCATCTGTTGAATGCGCGCTGGAAACCCGAACTTTCGAGCGTTTATACCATTAGGCATCCGCAGAATGTCTGCGCGTCTCCCAATTCGACGAATAACCCGATAACCATCGAACGATCAGAGTGATGACCCAGATTTCGAGTGGTGTGGCCGCCAGTTGATCTCCCCCTCGAACTTACCATGCTCGCCGAAGCGCCCGTAGAACTTTTCCTTGCGCCGGAAGTCCCCGACGACCTCTTCGCGCACCCGCTGCCCGACGAAATCGCTGACGGCGTCGTAGAGCGGCTGAAGGCCGAGGCTGACCGGCACTGGTACATTGACCCGCGCCGCTCGTTAGCGTTTGCCGACCGCATCATCACGATTGGACAGAACCGGAATGACCAATGGCAAATCGCTCTGGGCATGATGGCGCGCGGGGACGCGTTGAAATTTATGGGGCAGTCGCGGGCCGCTTGGGATACGCTCGAGGAGGCGGGCCGAATCTTCCAGTCGGCTGGGGATGAAGTGGGCTGGGCGCGAACGCGCATCGGGCGTTTGTACGCCGGTCTGCGTTTGAGCCGAGTTGCCGAGGCGTTGCGCGACGCCGAGCAAGCCGCTGCCATCTTTCAGCGCACCGGCGAGCACGAACGCTTGCTGCGCCTTCACCTCACCACCGCCGACCTGCTTAACAGTGTGCGGCGTTATCCGCAGGCGCTCGACCTGCTGCAAAGCTCCCTAACCCTCATTCAAAATCTGGGTGAGACCGGGCAGCAATATGAAAGTGTATTACTGCTCAATATCGGTAACACCTTCCACTGGCAAGGGCAGTTCGCGCAGGCACTGGCCGATTACGAGCGCGCCCGCGCCCTGGCTTCCGCGCGGGGGGAGATTTTGAACGTGGCCCTGGCTGAGTCAAACATCAGCATGATCTATCGAGATCGTGGCGAATGGCGTCAGGCTTTGTTGGCGCTGGAGCGAGCATTGAGTGATGTTCCGGACAAGCCCAACTATCAGGCGATCTTCAAAAAGGACATCGTCGAATGCTACTTGCGCCTGAATCGAAATGCCGAAGCGCGCGAACTGGCCCGCGAGGTCGTCCTCAACTTCCGCGCATTGAATGACGCGCACGATCTAGCGCGAACGCTGCTCAAATTGGCCGTTGCCGAAGCCGCCTTGGGCGGTCTGACCGACGCGCACCGTGCGCTGGACGAAGCCGAAACGCTCTTCACTAAACTGGGTGCGCTCCCTGGCGCGGCGACCGCCCGATTATGGCGCGGCCAGATCGCGTTGAAGCAGGGTCACTTGGCTCGCGCCGAATCGTTGGCCCTCGCTGCCGCCGATGAGCTAAAGGCGGGCGGTCAACTCCTGGAATACGCCTCCGCCGTCTTGCTCCTCGGGCAGACGACGTTGCTGGCTGGCAATCCAGTACAGGCTGCGATTGCCGGTCGCACAGTGCTCGACATCGCTCGGCAAAACAATCTGTCGTCGTTGCGCTACGCGGCTTATACATTATTGGGACGATCAGCAGAAACCCAGGGCCATGAGTTGAGGGCCAAGCGCCATTACCGGGCAGCGATGGCGACGCTCAGCCGCGCTCATCGTCACCTCACCATTACCCTGCGCCCCACCTTCCTGGAAGACAAGCGCGCGGCCCAACGTGCGCTTATCGCACTCCACCTCCGTCATGGAGAAGTGGGGTCTGCCTTTGAAACTCTCGAACGCGGCAAGGCGCAGGCTTTGCTGGTTCACCTCAGCCAACAAGATCAACTCATCTGGCGCGGCGAGAGCGACCGCCAGCTCATCGAAGAATTGGAGCGATTGCGGTCTGAACATCATTGGTATTACGACCTGGCGACTGAACCGGGTTGGCAACGGAGCGACGATCTCCGGACAAGCGTGACGCCGGAGCAGGCCCGCGCGGAAGTGGCGACGCGCGAGAAACGTATCCGGGCCATCACCGAGCAACTTTACCTTCACTCCGGCGGCACAGTGCAGGGTGTGACCACGGCCAGCGTGCGGGAAATTCAGGCCCGGCTTGGTACGGACACAACGCTCATTGCTTACCACAGTGATGAGGATGCTTTGTGGGCTTTTGTGATGACGGCGGATGGCCTGAGCGCCCAGCCAGTGCCGGCTTCGATGGCTCAGGTCGGCCTGTGGATAAGCCAGTTTCATCAAAACACCCGGGCGGCTCTGCAGATGGAGGAGAGCAGTCCGGCAGCCCGCCCACTTATTCAATCTGCGCGCCGGTTGTTACGGCGGCTGTATGATGCCCTCATCACACCCTTGGGCCTGACGGCGACTACCCGTCGGCTGGTTTTTGTGCCGACTGGCCCGCTGTATCTATTGCCCTTCCATGCGTTGGACGATGGAACGACCTATCTCCTTGAGCGGTGTGAGGTGGTGGTGCAACCAGCGGCAAGCTTGCTGTGCCAACCTGCGCCGCGCCGTGCTCCCGGTGTTTTGGCGCTTGCCCACTCATGGAATGGTCGTTTGCCGAACGCGCTCACCGAAGCACAGCAAATTAGAGACTGGCTGGGTGGCGTCGTGTACGCCGAAAGCACAGCCAACCGCGCCGTGCTCCGCCAGCCCCCAGTGCAAGTGCTGCACATCGCCGCGCATGGCCAACACCGGCTTGATCAACCCGAACTTTCCTACCTCCACCTGGCTGATGGCCAGCTTTACGCCGACGATTTGTTTCAGCAGGATTTGAGTTATGAATTAGTCACGTTGAGCGCGTGCGAGACCGGTCAGGCTCAGGTCGTGGTCAACGATGAACTCATCGGCTTAAGCCGGGGATTTCTGTATGCAGGGGCGGGCGCGTTGATCTTAAGCCTGTGGCCGGTGGCCGATTGGGCCGCGTTGAAATTAATGGAGCCGCTCTACCGGCAACTGCGCGCCGGAGTTTCAAAGGCTGGCGCGTTGCGTGCGGCGCAACTCGCGCTGCTGACAGAACACCGCCAGCGCCACCCTGCACACTGGGCTGCCTTTCAACTCGTCGGTAATCCAGCGCCGCTGTCTACTTCGCCCACCGAACTTTGATCAGGAGGACTTATGACCCAACAATCAAGCACGCACTTGCCCGACGACCGGCCGCCCCGCCGCGACGACGACATCCCCCGTCAGAGGGTTTACCGATATGGTTTTATGCCACGCCAGGTGCAAGTGACCTTCTTTCATCCGCCAGGGCTATCGAGCGGCGATCTCTCCCGAATCGTCGCCAGTTTTCTTGGCACGCTTAACGGCGAGCGGACTATCTTTCGGCAAGCCGGCGCGACGTTGACGTTTGAGTCAGAAGCTGGTGGAGCTACTTTCTCGACGGTGTTGCTTCAAATTGACTCGCCGATGGAGTACCCGCACGAACAACTCGGCCTGATCAAAGACATCAACCGCCGATTGCGGGCGGCGCTCCCGCCGAACGTAGATCGAGTCGCCGCTGAACCGAACTGGCTGATTGGCTCAGCGCAGAATGGGCAAGGCAGCGGCGGGCCAGGCACGCGGCCCATTTCGGCTCCCCCACCGCCTCCAACTACCCATCAAACGCAGCCGATCATGGAGCGGATGGCAAAATATCAAGCGTATATTTCCCAACGTTCTGGCGCTAGCCGCTTGGTGACGGTAGCAATCCTCGACACCGCGCCACCCTGGCTCGTATTCACGACCAGCGCAGGCAAACCAGGCTGGAATACTCATGCCATCATGCAACCGATGCTTACGCCCACTCCGCATACGATCAACCCGGCAGCCCCCGCATTGCCAGCCGTGAACCGCAACCCCAATGACGAGCCGTTCCGAGTGTTCTACGGAATGCGACCTCCGGCAGCGCCCGATGATGGATACTTCCCGTGCGGCCACGACTACCCGATGACCGATCATGGCTTGTTTGTTGCCAGTTTAGTGCGAATGATCGCGCCCGAGGCTAAGCTGGAACTGTATCAAGTGCTGGGCGAAAAAGGCGTCGGCAACTTGTTCGATCTGGCGACGGTGTTGCAGGCACTTTACCGGCGGCGTATGAGCGGCCAGGACGCGGATTATTTGATCATCAACTTGAGCATGATGGTGCTCGCGCCGTATTATCGCGATCCGTTGTGGCCAGAGCTTGTCCGCCGCTACGAAGGTGACACGGCCACTGAAGAGACGGCCTTTGCGGCCTTCCGCGCGGTGTGCGCCGCGCTGGCTGCACTGTCGGGCGTGGTGATTGTGGCGGCGGCGGGCAACGAAGCGGACAAACCACATCAGGGTGAAGAAGTGGATTGCGAGACGCGGCCCGGTTGCCTGGCGGGGTTGTGGTCATTACTCAGCCGATTGTTCTCCGGACGTACACGCCCCGAGCCGCAGTACCCCGCGGCTTTTACCGAAGTCATCGGTGTTGCCTCGATTGGGCAGAGCGGCGCGCCAGCGATCTACTCCAATATAAGTGATACCCTCTCCGGTCAGTTGACTGCGCGCGTCGTGGCGGAGCGCGGTGGGTATATCGCCTTTGGTGGCGAAGCCGGAAACCTGGGTGAGTTAGGCATGTACATCGGTACGCTCCCCGGCGGTGCAACTCCAAACGACAGTGGCTGGGCGTATTGGGGCGGCACTTCTTTCGCCGCGCCAAAGATCAGCGGCTTGGCGGCTGTGTTGCTCGGAACGGGCGCTGCTGCCGACGTCACCGATCTCACAGAAAAATTGAGCCAGATTGATCCGTCGGGCTACACCCCAGACGGCGAGCAGATTGTGGCACTATAGCCGTCGCTCATCACTACCAATAGCGCCCGATGCTCAATTCCAGCGCTGCATGTTTGCACTACCAATGATCGGTCTATCCAAGTTGTGACACGGGCCGCGCCTCCCGCACATGCCGGTTCAGCGCGGCCAGCGTCCCCCAAACTACCGTCCATGCGGTGAACACTAACACGGTGGTTGTGGAGCCGAAACGCTCCAACAGAAAACCGCAGAGTATTGCGCCTAATGGCTGAAAACCATAGGCAATTAGACGTACGGCGCTATTCACACGGCCCTGCAATTCATCGGGGATGAGCGATAGGCGATAGCTGACCTGTACCACGTTGTAAATGGGCACCATCATCACGATGATTGCGGTGACGACACCCAACACGATATAATTTGGCGCAATTGCATGAAACGGGAAGACAATGACAATTATCCACACAATACCGATGATGGCCTGCCCAAAGCCAAAGCGTTTTTGGATGAACCCACCAATCATAGAACCGATAATAGCGCCTATGGAGCCGATGCCAATAATCACGCCGATCGCTGCCTCCGACGCGCCAAGCTCCCTGCCAACCACTATGACAATGAGGTATCTCGCCGCAAGCATGGCATTGACCCCGCCGGTAAGAAATGCGATAAAGCGGATGAGCGGAATGGCCGCCGCCATTCTGAGCACGCCATCATCCCGTACAGCCGATTCTGCTGCGGAATGCCCAGCTGAATCGGC
>JBQTJD010000923.1:0-9771 GCA_052387475.1 Anaerolineales bacterium
GGCAGCAAAGCGTCGATGAGCCGGTCCACTTCGGTCCAACTGAGAATCTCTTGTCGCATCATAGCGCGGGCCTTTCACGTGCGCGGGGCAGTGGCGCGATGATAGCATCGCGTGTGCGGCGATGCAACTATTCGAAGAATCAGGTGACTGTCACTGGGCAATCGAGACTCGGTCGGTCACAGGTGGTTATTGCCCAGTGACAGTCACCTATCCTCTGCCTTTTCAAACGTGTTTGGCCTTTGTTTCGCTCTCACTCTTGGATTACACTGTGACCACGAAGCCACTCTAAGATTTTAGAGACAGGTTGATAGGGGACACCATGCCCACCCTCCGCCTCACGCAAATCGCCGAAAGCCAGCCTGATCACTATCGCGTCGAGGTGGCGCTGGAGGGCGACGGCCTGCCCCGCCAGACCGCCACTGCCCGCTTCGTCTTCAAACTGACCGAGCACGACGCCGAATACCTGCGCTGGTATCTCGAAGACTACCTGCAATACCCGCTCGACCCCGCGCCGACGATTGCCGCCCGCGTTGAAAAGCGCCTGGCCGAGATCGGTGTGGGACTCTTCAAGGCGGTGTTTCAGGCCGGCGACGACGCCCGCGACTTGTGGGCCACGCTCCGCGAGGAGCTGGATGATACGCGCGTCGAGGTCATCACCGACGTGCGGCAGGCGGCGGCCATTCCGTGGGAACTCATCCGCGACCCAAAGACGGATGTGCCGCTGGCCCTGCGCGCTCAGGCTTTTGTGCGTGCCCAGCCCAATCCCGCGCAGAGGCCTTCGCTCCCGAAGGGAGATGGGAAAGTCCGAATCCTGCTCGTCATCTGCCGGACCGGTGGGCGCGACGACGTGCCGTTTCGTTCGGTTGCGGGCCGCATCATCAAGGGGCTGGGCGAGGAAGCGCGCGACCTGTTTCAACTCGACGTGCTGCGCCCACCGAGTTTTGAGCAGTTGGGCAAAGTGTTGCGTGCAGCCAAGGCGAAGGGCGAGCCGTATCACATCCTCCACTTCGACGGGCACGGGGCCTACATCGAAACGCCGGAGACCAGCGCCGCCGACACCCTGCGCCGGTTGATGCCCCTCATGCTCTCCGGCCCGCGCGAGGGTTCGCACGGCTACCTGCTGTTTGAAAATGCGAAAGCGGATGATAACGTGGAACTGGTGGACGGCCCGGCGCTGGGCAAATTGCTGGTGGAGACTGACGTGCCGGTGTTGGTGCTGAATGCCTGCCGCTCCGCTCACGCCGACGCAGAAAATTTCAAATCCTCGGAGCCGGCTCCCACTCTGCAATCCGAAATCAAAAATCAACCATCAGAGGATGCCCATGCGACGGTGCGGGCCTTTGGCTCGCTGGCGCAGGAGGTGATGGACGCCGGGGCGACGGGCGTGGTGGCGATGCGCTACAACGTCTACGTGGTCACTGCCGCCCAGTTCGTCGCCGACCTGTACGGGGCGCTGACGCAGGGGCAGTCGCTGGGCGAGGCGGTGACGCTGGGGCGCAAACAACTCGCGGCCCAGCCCGCGCGCGAAATCGCCTTTGAACCGCGCCCGTTGCAGGATTGGCCGGTGCCGGTGGTGTACGAGGCTGCGCCCATCAATTTGTTTCCCAAAACATTGGGGCAACCACAAGCGGGGCAGCCCTTGTGGCTGCCCCTACGGATTTCTCTCACCGCCAACGCTCAACCGCAAACATCCAACCTGCCAACGCCCGACGTGGGCTTCTTTGGCCGTGACGAAACCCTGCTCGCCCTCGACCGCGCCTTCGACACGCAGCGCATCGTGCTGCTGCACGCTTACGCCGGCAGCGGCAAGACGACGACGGCGGGCGAACTCGCCCGCTGGTACGCGCTCACAGGCGGCCTCGACGGCCCGGTGCTGTTCACCTCGTTTGAGAGTCACAAGCCGTTGGTGAAAGTGCTGGACACGATTGAGCAAGTCTTCGGCGAGGCGCTGGAGCGCACGGGCATTCATTGGCTGGCCTTGAGTGATGTTCAGCGCCGCGAGGTGGCCCTGCAAGTGCTGTCGCAAATCCCGGTGTTGTGGATTTGGGACAACGTGGAGCCAGTGGCCGGCTTCCCGGCGGGTACGGCCTCGGCCTGGAGCGTTGAGGAACAGAAGGAACTGAAAGATTTTTTGCGCGCGGCGCGCGACACGCGGGCGAAGTTCCTGCTCACCTCGCGGCGCGATGAGCGCGGCTGGCTTGGCGATTTGCCCGCCCGGCTGACCCTGCCGCCCATGCCGATGCAGGAGCGGGTGCTGCTGGCCCGCGCGCTGGCGGAGAGACATGGCCGCCGCTTGACCGACGTGGACGACTGGCGGCCCCTGCTGGCCTTCACCCAGGGCAACCCGCTGACGATTACGGTGCTGGTGGCGCAGGCCCTGCGCGAGGGCCGCAAGACCAAAGCCGAAATTGAGGCCTTTGTAGCCCAATTGCGCGCCGGGGAGGCGGCCTTTGAGGATGAGGCCGGCGAGGGCCGCTCGAAGTCGCTGGGCGCTTCGCTCGGTTACGGCTTTGCCAGCGCCTTCACCGAGGCTGAGCGCAAACAGTTGGCTCTGCTGCACTTCTTTCAAGGCTTTGTGGATGTGGATGCGTTGCGGTTTATGGGCAACCCTGAAGCCGACTACTGCCTGACCGAAGTGCGCGGCCTGACCCGCGAATCGGGCATCGCCCTGCTCGACCGCGCCGCCGAAATCGGCCTGCTCACCGTGCATGGCAACGGCTACTATTTGATTCATCCAGCGTTGCCGTGGTACTTCAAAAGTCTGTTTGAACAACATTATCCACCAGAACCATCCGACCAAGCAGAATCGCCATCAGCTATCAGCCATCAGCTATCGGCCACGCGTGCCCTCGTCGAAGCCCTGGGCGAGTTGGGGAACTACTATCACCACGAATACGGCGCAGGCAACCGCGATGTCATCTCGGCGCTGGCCGCCGAAGAAGCCAACCTGCTCCATGCCCGGCAGTTAGCACGAACGAATGGCTGGTGGAATGCTCTAACAAGCACGATGCAGGGCCTGCGCTCGCTCTACGGCCACACTGGCCGAAGGGCGGAGTGGGCGCGGCTGGTAAACGAAATCGTGCCGGGCTTTGTGGACCCGGTGACCGATGGCCCACTGCCGGGGCGCGAAGAGGAGTGGAGCCTCGTCACCGCATACCGCGTGCGCCTCGCCCGAGAAGCGCGGCAGTGGGCGGAGGCCGAGCGTCTGTAACGCGTTCATGTGGAGTGGGAGCGCCGCCGCGCCGCCCCGGCCATCGCCCTGCCGCCCGAGTCGCTGGACGGTTCGCAACGCAACGCTATTCGAACGCTGGCGGCTTCTTTGCACGATCTGGGCCAAATCCACCGCGAACTTGGCAAGGTGGATTGTGTGACCTCATATGAAGAAACTGCCAACTTGATGCACCGTATTGGCGACAAGCCCGCCGAAGCCATCGCAGCCTTCAACCTCGGCCACGCCTACAAAGACATCCCCGCCCTCCGCGACCTAGCGCAGGCCGAGCGCTGGTATCGGCGCAGTCTGGAACTGCGCGATGAGCGCGACCGGCAAGGGCGAGCGCGATGCTTTGGCCAACTGGGGCTGGTCGCCTACGAACGCTTCACAGAAGCGCGGGCGGCGAGCAAGCTAGACAACGAACTGCTCCAGCATCTCAACGCCGCATTGCAGTTCTACCAGCAGGCACTCGCCCTGCTTCCCCCGAACGCAGTGGATAACTTGGCGATAACTCACAACGCTCTCGGTGTCATCTACTACGAGGCAGGCGACCTTGACAGCGCCTTGCCTCACTACCGCGAGGCTATTCGCTATCATGAAGCGAGCGGCGATTTATTCGAAGCCGGAAGGTGTCGCCGCAACGTCGCCATTACCCTCGCCAATGCCGGCCGCCTCGCCGATGCGCGCGAGTACGCCTACGCTGCCCTGCGCAACTATGAAACCTTTGACGAGCGGGCGGCGGAGGAGATACAGAGGACGCGGGGGTTGATTGATAGAATTGAGAAGGCGATGAAGAAATAATGACTGAAGACTGATGACTGACGAAAGTCCTTCGTCGTTTGTCTGGAGCAGCAGCATGCACCTTGACGATTCCCAACTCCCCTTCGAGCCGGCGTGGGAGGGCGAACTGGCCCCGCCGGCGGGCGTGTTTGCAAAGGGTGACGGTTTGCCCACGGTCAGCCTGGGCCGGCCCGCTTCGTCTTTTCGCTCCGGCCCGGCGCGCGGCAGGAGGTGAAGCGCGTCGAGGTCATCGTCCATCTGCACGCCAAAGGCGGGGGCGCGCGCCCGCTCGTCTTCGACCTCTTCCCCAAAGCCCTCACCGAAGAGCAAACCGGAACGCGCACCGTCGGCCTCGACCCCACTTTCAAATTCGTGGACGCCATCGAAGTCTCCGGGCTGAAGGCCGAAACCACCCTCAACGTCCGGCAGGCCGTGCCGGTCATCACCGCCGACGGCGTGGGCGAGAGTGCCGCGCGCTGGGTGTTCGCGGCCCGCCCGGCGCATCCCCTTCTCGGCAGTCCGAGCGTGTACGCCATCGGCGAATTGCCGCCCGGCGTCGAGGCCGCCCGCGCCAGCCTGCTCCTCAGCGCGGAGACGACCACACGCTTCGGCCCGGTGCGCGGCCTGCTTCCGGAAGACGCGCGCCAGCGGTTGAGCTGGGTGTTGGAATAGAACGACTTACACACCAAGGCATGTCGCCCTTCGCGGGCGGTTCGCTACCGCGAACGCCGCTCAGGGCGACATCCGTGCGAATCGGGTGACTGTCACTGGGCAACAACCACTTGTGACCGACCGAGTCTCGATTGCCCAGTGACAGTCACCCGATCGAAGCGATGATCTTCACATGCCACGCACCCTCGTCCGTTCGAGTCTCTCGGGCGCAGCCATCACCGTCGTGACTCTTTTCGGCGGGCTACTCCTCGGCACAGTCGTCGGCTTTTACGTGTTTGAGTCACTGCCCGGCCACAGCGCCGTCTCGCCCAGCGCCATTCACATCTCGCTCGCCGCGTTACCGGCCTTCATCGGTTTCCTCGGCGGCAGTGCCGTGTGGGGCGTGTGGATGGGGCGGATGGCGGGCAACGCCGAAATTCGGCGCATGGCGCTGGCCGGGATGTTGGGCTTTGCGCCCATCACGCTCGTGCTCGGCATCGGCCTGAGCGCCGTTGAGCCGTTCGTCATTGAGCAAATCGGCGCGCTGTTCCCCATTCACCGCGTCTTCACGCTGATGTTTGTTCCCTCGGCCTTTCTGATTGCCGGGATCAGCGCGTGGGCCATCGGCCTCGGATTGCGAAATGGGTTGCTGGCTTGGAGTCTTTTGTGGCGTGTGGGCGGCGCGGCGGCCATTGCTTTTCTCGTCGTCAATCTGGTGATGGAGTTTTCGGGCTGGGTGGTGGGCGGGCCGAACGCGGCGGAACGCTATACTATGCTAACGGTGATGTTCCTCGGCAACCTCGGCGCGGCGCTGGCGGGCGGTGCGGTGTTGGGCTGGCGTCTCGCCACACTCACGCGGCGCGCCCAATCAACACAAACGGTTTCCCGCTGACCTGCGTCAGGAAGACGATGCGGCTCTCGTCGCCCGTAAGCTTAAGCTTGTGGATAAGCTGCTCCGGAGTGAGCGGCGAGCCGCGCTTCTTCACTGTCACGACCCCTACATTCCGTGCGCGCAGATAATCGCGCAAACGCTTCAACTGAAACGGAAATGCGTCCTCAATTGAAAACGCACGCGCGAATGGCGTGGGCGTGAGTGTGTCGGCGGTGAGGTAGGCGATGTCCGGGTCGAGCTGATGCGCGCCGAGTTGCGCGGCCAGCGTGGTGACTAGGCCCGCGCGCAGGATGGCCGGGTCGGGTTCGTAGAGAAAGGACTTTGGGGACCTGAGGGATGTGAGGGATTGGGGATTAGGGATTAATGTGTGCGGGCCGGGGAGGAGTGTGGCGCGATGGGTGGCCTTCGTGCGCAGCGGGCCGAACCATAGCACACACTCTTTCAGTTCACCTTCGACTGAGATGAATTCAATTTCGGCCTCGTACTCCGAAAGCTCGGCCAAATCAACGCCGGGCGAGAGTTTCACGCCGATAGCGGGTGTATGCGCCACCCACTGGCGCACCAGCGCCAGTGGTGGCACGTAGTCGCGCACAGAGAACTTGCGGCGGCCCCCGGCGCGGCGAGCCGGGTCGAACCACAGCGCATCGGCGGGCAGCAGTGGGGCGACGGTCACATCGGCGCACACGGCTTCAGCGACGCGGCCATACGCAGCGAGATTCGTCTGCGCCAGCGCGAGCCGCAGGTCATCCACATCTACAAGAGTCACATCGATTACGCTGCTTAGCCCAATCGCATCGCCGCCCAATCCGCAACACACATCCACCACGCGCGCAAATTTCGCGTAGCGTTGCGCCCGATACGTTGAGATGGTTTCGCTCGAGGCCTGCTCCAGCGCCTCGCGGATGAAATACATCGCTTCGGCGCGCGAGAACTTGGCGCGGGCCTTGGCGCGCAGGATGACGATCTCAAGCGCGGCCTTCGCCAGCGCGGAGGCAAATTGCTTTTGGAGTTTGGCGAGACTGGAAAGGAAGGTCTCTTCGGTGGGGTGAAGTTCAGCGGCGGCGGCGATGGCCGCTTGACCTTCACGGGTGAGCAAACGCTCGAACGTCGGGCCGTCCATTACTCGTCGTTGGTGAGGGCGGACTGCGGATCAACGGCGAAAGGCCCGGCGCGGGCAGCAGCGCGCCACTCCTCAAAATCGGGATTGAGCACGAACGGCAGCGGCCAAGCCTCCGCAACCGCACGCGTAAACTTGCCGACCTTGTTCACTCCGATGATGAATTGCGCCAGCACCGCCGGCTGCATAAAGGCCACGGCTTTCACGAGCGAGGTGAACGCCAGTAACACTGGCTCATCAGTCGCCGGGTCAATCACCGTGGCTGCGCGCCACGTCAATGTTTCATCCGGCGCGAGTTTCCACGGGGGCTTGTTGGGCGTTTGGGTGATGAGGAGAAAAACAAAGGAGAAAGGGATTAGGGATTGATGGGCCGAAAGCTTTTGGACACGCTCAACGGAGGAATTGAGCGGCGGCCGTTCGCCGCGATAGAGGGTCAGCGCGCCGTGCGGCTCGACGAGACAGTGAGTGTATCCGGCATCGGTGAGTGCGGTCAGTAGAGACGTTGCATGCAACGTCTCTACTGCCAATATCAATCGCCCACCGGGGCGCAGCCGCGTGAACCAACGCGCCAAGTCATTCGGCGCAGCGTGGCCCACTACTGCATCGGCCGTTTCCCCCTCGGCGGCTTCGCCGACGCGCACACGCTCTATCTCAGGCGGCAGTTCATGCGCGGCTTCTTCATCCAATACCAGCACGCGCGGCAGCCCGGCGCTGGGAGGCAGATGCTTGGCGAACATGGTGAGTGACAGGTGACAGTCGCTTCGCTTACGGACGAGTGACACAACGGCCCGTGTCACCCGCCACTCGTCACTTCTTCACCGAGCGGATGAGTTTGAGAAACTCCTCCCATTCCTCTTTGAACATGTGCAACGTGACGGTGCCGAGTTCGAGGTTGTACGTCGTCTCGCCCTCGCCATCGTCGGCCGTCCAAATGAGAAAGTTTTCGGTCTCAGCCAGGGTGATGGGTTTGGGATCGGAGTCGTGATTGTGTGAGGACATGGATCAGACGATGGACGACGGACGGAAGACGAAAGCGGCAAACCGCGCAGCGGTTTGCTCAAGCGGACGGCGCGCCGTCCGCCGCTTCGTCTATCGTCTGTGGTCTGTCGTCAACAAAAGCTTGCAGCACCTTCTCCAGCGCGGCCAAGCTGGCGCCGGAATGTTGTTGAGCATCGAGGCCGGGCACGATGTAACGGCGCTCGTAGGCGTTGAGGAGAAAATCCGGCCCGACCATCACCGCGCGCACGGCTTCCCGCACCGCCGCGCGGCGGGCAGCGTCCCATGCGCGCGCCTGCTTCGTCCAAAAGACCGTATACGAGAAATCAATGTGCGGGGCAGCGCTCATTTCTCAGTGGTCCCACCGCTCTCTTCCTCGGGCAGACGGCGCGGTATCGGGCGGCGACCCAACCCCGCCCAGCGCAATCGCGCGAGGGGCGAGGTCGTCGTGCGGCGCGGGCCGATAGCCGCCGGCATATCCTCCCACGGGTCAAGATCAAACAGCTTGCGGAAGCCGTAACGACCGAACACGAGCAGCGTGGCGACCAGCGGGCCGGCCAGCACCAGCCCCACCGGGCCGACCAGTTGCGCCATCACCAGCGCGCCGATGAGGATGACGATGGGGTGCAGGTTGAGGCTGCCGCCCATGATGCGCGGCCAGAAGACGTAACCCTGCACCTGCTGCAACAAGAAATACGTCACGGCCACGATGATGGCAAAGGTGGTGGGCGGAACGTTCAGCCAGAGGCTGCCCTGAAACAGCGCGACGAGCGTGCCAATCAAGAATGAAATCGTCGCGCCGATGTACGGGATGAAGTCGAGCACGAAGGCCAGCAAGCCGAGCACCGGCGCATACGGGACGCCGAGCAGCGACAGCGCCACGCCCACCATCAGCCCGAGGATGCCGGACAGTGTCACCTGCCCGCGCAGGTAACTGTTCCAGATCGGGCCGAGGCTGAGCGCCAGCCGGCGCACATCGTCGCGCATCACCGCCGGCACGCGCTGGTCGAGGCCCTGCACCACATCGCTCACATCGGCCAGCAAATAATAGGAAAGGATGTAGACAAAGATAAACCAACCGATGCTGGTGGCAGTGGTGGCAGCGATGGAACTGACGACGTTACCCGTTTGGCTGAGCGCCGGTTGAATGGCCGAGGTCAACGGTTGTAGAACCTGTTCAAAATCAATGTTCTCCGGGTCAATGATGAAAGGGCCGATGACGATGGGGTGGCTGAGGGTTTCCTGCACAAAGCCGGGCAAATCACCGGAGATGTCGAGCAGCGCGTTGTACAGCCCGACAATCTGCCGTTGGATGGCGACGCCCGCTACAACGAGCAAGCCGACGAGTATCACAAACACCACGACATACACGATGATGACCGACGGCCCCCACGGCAGCCGCGTGGCGCGTGAGAGCCAACTTGCCACCGGGCTGAGCAGATAGGCGAGGATACACATCGCGATCATCGGCCCCCAAAGATTCTGGAACTGCAGCAGCAGCCAGCCGAGCAACACGAGGCCGACCAATGCCACCAAAAACTTGGTCGGCGTATTCCAGCGCGAGGAGGAGGGTTGAGGGGAGTCGGACATAGTGTCAACGGAGCGGGATATAAAGCACGAGATCAGACCACTCGTCCTCCAAGCTGCACTCCGCCACAATGTGAATTTCTTCAATCACCTGACCAATCGGCGTGTAAGGATTCACCTCACAAATACCAGGCATGCGAAGCCGGCTTGAACGCGCTCATAGGCGTAACGTGTCATCGTCGTGACATCGTGGGTCAACAAGACGCGATTTTCCCGCGCCGCCCATTCCAAGATTGAGGGATCGTCAGCGCTAGCCAGCTCAGTGTCTTGTACCCGGATGACATCCAATTCAGGGTACCGGCGCAATAGCGCACGCAAGAACCCGCCGTCGAAGTTCTCATCGGAAAGGAATTGAAGCACGGTCAGGCTTTTTTTCCGGCACGCCGGGCCAGCAACCGCTCACGCAGACCAACCGGGTTGTAGCGCGACTCATTCTGCCGCCGAATCTCTTCCGAGATTTGCTGCCGTTTTTGCAAATAGGCTTCTACTTCTGATTCGTGATTTAAGTAGTAAGCGATTGCGGCATAGATGTCTGCA
>JBQTJD010000924.1:0-3122 GCA_052387475.1 Anaerolineales bacterium
GTACGTAGTAGGCCGTTTCACCGTCGGTGAATCACAACGCGGACAATGGGTTGGTGTGAGCAGATCCAAAGACATGAACTCGTTCGTACCAATCAGTTCAGATGAGCTGCTCTATTGTCGCTGAAAAACCGTTCCCATTCAACTGAACCAGTGCCCGCGAGCTATTAGAAGAATAAGCTCGTTAAAACAGAACTTTCTCATGACAGGAGACGATGATGAAAGCTTTACTCAAACGTTGGTGGCCAATGGCGCTCTGCTGTCTGCCCGCAGTCGCCATCGCCGTGGTGGCGCTGGTGGGCGGCGCGTCACTCGGCGGGCCGTGGAGATTGGGGTTGAACACGCTGGCCGTGTTAGCCTGCCCCATCAGCATGGGGTTGATGATGTGGATGATGAGCCGCGACTCAAGCAGCCAACACAGCCATCCCGCCCCCGTCGAACGATCAGAATTGGAACCACTGGCCGCGCCGCAACCTGAAACGAAATGAAAGGAATGTCAAACCGCCAGGCTTTTTCGCGGCGCAGCTTTCTCAAGGCGGCAGTATTGGGCGGACTGGCGACTGCGAGTTGCCGCGCCTTCGGCAATAGTGCGCCCGCCTCCACGTCCACCGCCGTCCCTCGGCCCGACGTTGAGATCGCACTCACGACGCATCCGGTCGAATGGGAACTTGCGCCGGGCAAGGTCATCACCGCCTGGACGTACAATGGCAGCCTGCCCGGTGAAACCATCCGTGTACGCGAGGGCCAGCGGGTGCGCGTCACGCTCAAGAACGAGTTGCTCGAACCGACGACCATCCACTGGCACGGCATTGACGTTCCATCGAATATGGATGGTGTGCCAGACCTCAGCCAGCCGCCCGTGCAACCAGGTGAAACGTTCGTGTACGAGTTTGACGCCAGGCCCGCCGGGACTCGCTGGTATCACACCCACTACAACTCCGCCGTGCAGATGGATGCCGGGCTGTCCGCGCCGTTCATCATCGAACCGGTTACTCCGGAAACTACCTTTGACCGCGAATTCACCCTTGTGCTCGACGACTGGGTGACCGACGCCAGTGTACCAACGCCCGGCAGCGATTCAGATATGGGCGGAATGATGGGAGGGATGATGGGCGATCCCGGCCCGGCGTACGACACTTTCACCATTAACGGCAAAGCCTTCCCAGCGACCGAGCTGTTGAGGGTCAAGCGCGGCGAGCGGATTCGCCTTCGGTTCATCAACGTCAGCAACATGCAGACCTTCGTGATCGCGCTGGCCGGTCATCACTTGCAGGTCATCCACACCGACGGCAACCCGCTCCAATCTCCGGTCGAAGTAGATGCGATTCCCATCGCGCCCGCCGAGCGATATGACGTTGTCTTCACCGCTGACTCGCCCGGTAAGTGGCCGTTGTATGGAGTAGACGGGGCGCATCGTAATGGCGGGCTGAAAACTTTGTTGATTTACGACGGTGAAGAGTCAATGGACGAAGCGCCCATTCCCGATCCGGCTGAGTTGACGGTGTGGACATATGAGATGGGAGAAGGCGTGGACACATTGCCTTCTGCCTCAGGACAGGCCGCCACCTACGATCTCACGCTCTCCGGCGGGATGGGGATGATGGGCCAGCGCGCCGACGAGTGGACGATCAACGACAGAGTCTACCCCGACACCGAGACGATCAAAGCTGGCCAGAACCAGCTTGTTCGTGCTCGCCTGTTCAACATGAGCATGCAGGCGCACCCTTTCCACCTGCACGGGCAGTCATTCCGCGTGTTGAGCATGGGCGACCAGACGCTGGCTAAACCGCTGATCAAAGACACGTTGGACGTGGCCGCGATGATGGGCACGGCGGAGATCGAGTTCGTGGCCTTCAACCCCGGCGATTGGATGTTCCACTGTCACAAGCCCATGCACATGGATGGCGGCATGGCGATGCTGGTCAAAATTACATGAAGGAGCAAATCGGTGACTATGGATGCCTGTGAATGCCCGCCGCAAGCTGGAAACGAAACGTGCGAATTGAACGCTGCTCCCCTGAGCGTAGCGTGCCCAACCAACGGCCAGACTGGCAAGCCGGTCGACTCGCTCACACTTAAGGCTCTAGTGGCCATTCCGCTCACGCGGCTGACGTCCAACGCCTATCGTTTCTGCCGCGCTTCGGATTGCCTCACTGTGTATTACAGTCCCGATGGGGCTCACTGCTTTGGTGAAGCTGAATTGCGGGAGCGCGTCTATCAAAAACATCCTGCGGATGATGATATGTTTGTGTGCTATTGCTTTCGCCACACGGTGGGCGACGTACGAGCGGCGCTCGTAGAGCAACGCGCAGGCGCAATTCTTGACGCCATCAACGCGGGCATCCAGGCCGGGCAGTGTGCCTGCGACATCCGTAACCCGCAGGGCAGTTGCTGTCTGGGCAACGTCCGCGCACTTATCCAGCGGCTGATCGCCGCTCCAGATGCCCCAGCCGTCTGAACCGCACTACCTTGTTTGCAAGCCGAGCAATGGGATGGAGCCACCGACTCTCACTTCAACGACGCCTATCCTGAGCCGCCTGATCGTGTTCGCGCACGCGGCGCTGTTCGTTCTCGGCTTTTCGCTCGTCTTCGTCATTGGCTGGGGCGGCGCAGCCACCGCGCTCGGACAGCTCTTCGGCGAATACAAAACCGTGCTCGGACAAATCGGCGGCGCGGTCGTCATCCTCTTCGGACTGTACAAGCTCGGCGTTGTGAACCCGTGGTGGCTCGGGGTCGATAGCCGGCCACGCTTTAGCGCGCTGCCGCGCCACGGCTGGCTGGCCTCGGCGCTGATGGGCGTATTTTTCGCCGCCGGCTGGACGCCCTGCATCGGCACGACGCTCGGCGCCATCCTCACGCTGTCCTTGAGTCAAGAGACGACGGGGCTGGGAATGTGGCTCTCCAGCGGCTACGCGCTTGGCCTCGGCCTGCCGTTCCTACTCATCGGGTTAGTGATTGATCGAGCGGCGACATTCGTGCGACGGTTCCGCCGTTATTTGCCTGTGATTGAGAGGCTGAGCGGCATCTTTCTTATCGTGATGGGCGTGCTTATGCTGACCGGCCAGATGCAGGTGATTGCCATCTGGGCCTTGCGGAATGGCTGGTTCATTGATGTGCCGTTAGGC
>JBQTJD010000925.1:0-2499 GCA_052387475.1 Anaerolineales bacterium
AAACCGTCCCTGCATCTCGACGCTTTGGTGCAACTGACCCCTTAGTCTTATCCCGAACTGACGTTATATAGCAGCCGTCTGTCCGCCCAGAGCATTGCCTTCAGCCCCGATGGCACACGCCTGGTCACGGGGAGTGGCAGTGAGAATGGTTTTTTCGCTGGATCGGCAGTAGTGTGGGACGTCGCCACGAGCAAAGAGTTGTTCGTTCTAGTCGGGCACACACGTTACGTCGTCGGCGTCGTCTTCAGCTCGGACGGAACCCGGATTGCCACTGGCAGTGTTGATACAACCGCGAAAGTGTGGGAGGCAGCCACGGGCAAGGAACTGCTCACCTTGTCGGGCCATACCGGGGCTGTTCAATCCGTCGCCTTTAGCCCGGACGAAAAACGGCTCGCGACGGCGAGCGCAGATGGGATGGTCAAAGTGTGGGATTTCTCTACGGGTCAAGAGTTGCTCACGCTCGCCGGTCATACCCGTGGAGTCACAAGTGTCGTTTTTAGTCTGGATGGGACACGGATCGCCACCGGAAGTGATGACAAGACCGCCAAGATATGGGACGCGGCCACGGGCAAACTGTTACAAACCCTGCCCGGCCCCAAGGATGGAGTCACCAGCGTCGCCTTCAGCCCCGATGGCGCACACCTGGCGGTTGCCAGCCTGGATGGGACGACGCGCATCTACCTGCTTCAGATTGAAGACCTTTTGGCATTGGCCCGCACGCGTGTCACGCGCACGCTGACAGACGAGGAGTGCAAGCAGTATTTGCACGTGGAAGCGTGCCCGGGGCCTTGAACCACTGAGGCGATGAGCCACACTGATGACACTGAGCCGTACCGTTCAGTGCCCTCATGTTTTTCAGTGCTTCAGTGGTTCCATAATCGGCTGGCCAAGACGCGCGTCGCGCGCTATCTCTAACAAGAAGGGGACATCGTGCAATTGTTGAGAAGACCGCTTCGCAGTGAATAGCGTTTCGATCACGCCGCGCGCAACCGTATCAAACCTTCAAACGAAAGACGATAGATGGAGGACGAAAGTAAGCTCGAATATGGCCGAGCTTAGCCATTCGAGTCATCTGCATTCGTCCTTCGTCGTCCGTCTTTCGTCGCCGTCAGCTCAACTCATCCAGCTTGCGCCAGTGGCGCAGGATGGACGCGCCGTCGGTGGTGAGCACATTGGGGATATCAATCGGCGCGAAGGCCCCCAGCCCGAGCACGATGAAATTGTAAAAGGCCGTGAAGCCCAGAATCCACACCAGCGCCACGTCTTGCGGCTGCCACACGCGCAGCGCAGCAAAAGCTAGGACTCCAATCAGCACATTCACCCAGAAGCCACCGAGCGCGCGGCGGATGTGAAAGCGGCCGGGCAGCTTCGGCTCGTTGCGCTGATATTCGGAAGCGGCCAGCACCGAGAAAAAGTTGATGCCCAGCATCGGGTAGCCGGTGCGCCGCGCCGCCCACGCGTGCCCCATCTGATGCAACCACTCACTCACCGCCATCACCACCGTACACGCCACGCCCACGAGCCACCCATCCACAAAGCTCAGACTGGATTGCGAGGAGGCCAGCCACGCCAGCGCGATGGCGCACAAAATACATGCGCCCAGGCTCACGACGCCGGCGCGCGTGGTGACGCCATAGATTTTGAACAGCGGGACAGGCGACATTACGCTACTCTCTCGGGTCGGGCTTTGCGGGTTTCAGGTGTTGGCCCCTTCCACTCGCCGGGGTACAACTCCAACGCGACGGCGGCCAGCTTCACGATCTGCGGATCTTGATCGAACTGGCATTGCTGCACCGCGCGTTGCGCTTCGGGCGTGTGCCACTCCACCAGCCCGCCCAGGGCCACGCGGCGCGCCCGGTCATTGTCGCTTTGCACCGATTGGCCATCTTCACCCGTGATATAGCCCGTGCGCGGGTTTTGCAATATCTCAATAAACACGGCGATGACACTGGGATCATCGACTTGTCGCAATCGCTTGACGGAGTTGTAGCCGACGTCGAGTTCGGCCACCCGCAGCCCGCGGATGCGGTGCAGTTGGATTAAGGTGTGGGTGATGATTTCGCGCGTCAGCGGGTCGGGGTGAGTGAGCGAGGCTTCAAGCTCGGCCAGCACCTCATCGTTGTTGATCATGCTCGGCCGGTTGGCGAACTCGATGGCGGCGGCGCGGCGCGGCTTGGGATCCACCCCGCGCAGGTCGAACTCTTTGCCCGCGCGCTCGATGAGGCGCCCGACCGCCGTGGTCGGTGGGATCTCGCGCGGCGCGATCTGCGAAGCCAGCTTCGCCAGTTCCTCCTCGGGCGCGTCCATGACGAACAGCACGCGCTCAGCCGCTTCCTGCACGAACAAATCCTCGGTGCTCTTCATCTCGGCCAGGTAGGCGCGCAGCATCTCATCGTTTTGCTGGCGGAGCGTGTCCCGCGCGCGGTCACGCCAGATGTTGACCAGACCGGCCAGCGTGTGCTGCTGCTCTTGCAGATTGTTCATCTCAACGATCAGCTT
>JBQTJD010000926.1:0-10299 GCA_052387475.1 Anaerolineales bacterium
ACGCAGTGGAGGCGGTGTTGCCGAGGGCAGTCAATTTGCTCAAGCCCGGCGGACGACTGGTCGTGATCACGTTTCATTCATTGGAAGACCGGATTGTGAAGCAGTTTATTCGAAGCCGGGCGCGCAACACTGAAACTGAAAATTTCGCGCCGACGCTGCTCGAAGTGACGCGCAAACCCATCGAGCCGTCGGCTGAGGAAGTGGCCGCTAACTCTCGCGCGCGTAGCGCCAAGCTGCGCGTGGCGGAGAAACTGCCAGTGGCGGAAAAGCTGTAAAAATCGCCTGGCACCGAGCTTGCACTGAGTCATGCACAAAGGTCGAAACGTAAGGAAGTGGACACTCACCATGCAAAACGTTTATGCAGCCCCCCTCTACCGCGTGTTCAAGCAAGCACCGTGGCGCACGCAGACTCAGATACTGGCGGCCCTGTCCATTGGTCTGCTGATATTGCTCGTCGTCGGCGGGCTGTATCTGGCCGTGGCCTCGCGTGCGGGCAACGCTGGCCGTGACCTGCAGAACCTCGAAACTCGCAAGGCCGAATTGCTACGGGAGAACGACCGGATGCGGGCGCAACTGGCCGACCTGCGCTCGATGAATCGCATGGCCGCCCGCGCGCTCGAACTGGGCTTTGCGCCCGCCAACCCACAACAACTGCTGTATGTCCAAGTTCCAGATTATCCGCACCCCGTGACGCCGAATGTCACACCGGCAACGGCCGTCGCCTCCAACGCCTCCAGCGACTGGCTGACGACCACGCTGCAACAATTGCTCGGAGGCGGCTAGGCATGCTCGAAACTATCTTCGTGCGGTTGCGATTGATCTTGATTAGCCTGGCGCTTATCGCCGGGCTGGTTGTTTTTCAACTGCTGCGGATTGAATTTGTGCCGGAGTCAGTTGGATATTTCAGAGAATTGTCGGACACCATCAGCGAGGTGCCCCGGACTTTTGCGCCCACGCGTGGCCGTATCTTCGACCGCAACGGTGAATTGCTGGCGGCGAATGACGTTCAATATGAAGTTGCGCTATCCCCTTCCTACGTGCTGAACGCGGAAGATGTCGCTCAGGTACTGTCCGACGTGCTTGGCAAATCGGTGACCGAAATCGAAACGCTGGCGAATAGCGACCAGCCGTATGTCCTCGTCGCGCGCCCGGTGGAGGCTGCAGTCGGCGACCGCATCAAAGAGAAGCGCGCCGATGAGTCGCTCACCCTCAGCGGCATCGAGCTGAATCCCATGCCGCACCGCGCTTACCCGGGCGACATCCTGGCCTCGCAAGTGTTGGGCTTTGTCGGGTACACCGAGCAGGGTCGGCAAGTGGGCTACTTTGGCGTCGAAGGCTTCTACAACGATTGGCTCTCGGGCAAGTCGGTGCAGGGCACTGAGCGGTTGGTGCCGTTCGACGCCCAACCCGAACCGGTACCCGATCAGGGCGCGGATTTGTATTTGACCATTGACCGCGATGTGCAGTTTTTAGTGGAGGGCGTGCTGCGCGGCGCGGTGGAGCAGTACGGCGCCGAGGGCGGCAGCATCGTGGTGATGGATCCGCGCACCGGCGAAATCCTGGCCATGGCGTCGTACCCGACCTTTGACCCAAACAGCTACGCGACGGCGACATTGCCCAATCCGGCCAACCCGGCGGTCAGCGGCCAGTTCGAGCCTGGCTCGACATTCAAAATCCTCACCATGGCCGCCGCCTTGGACAGCAACCTGGTGCAACCAACGACACCCTTCCTCGATACCGGCTACATCGAAGTGGGCGGCTGGGGCATCCGCAATTGGGATGGCGGTTCATGGGGCGCGGTGGATATGACCGGTTGCATGCGCCACTCGCTCAACGTCTGCCTGGCCTCGCTCAGCACGCAGATGGGGCCGACGACTTTCTACAACTATTTGCAGGCCTTTGGCATCGGCCACCTGACGAATGTGGATTTGGATGCGGAAGTGCCCGGACGTTTGAAACTGCCGGGCGATCCCGACTGGTACGAGTCTGATCTCGGCACCAATGCTTTCGGGCAGGGCGTGGCGGTCACGCCCTTGCAGTTAGTCTCGTCAGTATCGGCGGTGGCGAACAACGGCGTCATCATGCAGCCGCACATCCTGCTGCGCGTGGAGAACGGTGGGCGCTCGCACCACACGACCCCGCAAGTTCTGGGCCGGCCCATCCGCCCGGAGACCGCCCATACGTTGTCGGAGATGCTGGCGCAATCGGTGGAAGGCGAAGCCAAAGTTGTGGTGGATGGGTATCGGATTGCGGGCAAGACGGGCACGGCGGAGATCCCGGTTCCCGGCGGTTACGACCGCAGCAAGACCATCGCATCCTTCATCGGTTGGGGGCCGGTGGATGACCCGCGCTTCGTCGTATTGATCAAGCTTGACAAGCCGAGTGCCAGCCGTTGGGGTTCCGAGACGGCCGCGCCGACCTTCGTCACGCTGGTGCAACGGCTGGTCGTGCTGATGCAGATCCCGCCGGATGATGTGCGCAAAGCGCTGCCGGCCGGGCAGTAGTCAGTGAACGGTGAGCAGTGAACAGTCACCACTGTCTACCGTTCACTGCTCACTGTTCACTGGTTCCATGCTGACGCTCGGCCTGATCATTGAAGCGCTCACCGGCCAACCGGTCGCCGGCGAGACGCACATCATTACCGATGTCGCCATCGACTCGCGACGGGCAATTGATGGTTCGCTGTTTGTGGCGTTGCCCGGCGACAAGGTCGATGGCCATGATTTCGTGAAGGCGGCGTTTGAGCGTGGCGCGATTGTGGCGCTCGTCCAACAGGAGATGCCGTCTGAATTGACCACCCTCGATCTGCGCGCGCCGCAGACGTTGACGCATCTGGCCGCTATCACTCTGCCAGTGTGCTTGCGGGTGGAAGACACGCTGAAGGCGATGCAGACGTTGGCGGCGTTCTGGCGCAATCGATTGGACGTGCGCGTCATCGGCGTGACCGGCAGTGTGGGCAAAACCACCACCAAAGAGTTAATCGCCGCGGTATTGGAAACGCGGTATCGCACATTAAAAACTGAAGGCAATTACAACAACGAAATCGGCTTGCCGTTGATGCTGCTCAAGCTCACCGAAGCGCACGAGCGCGCGGTGCTCGAGATGGGCTTCTACGAAATCGGTGAGATTGCGGAGTTGTGCCGTATGGCCCGGCCACACGTCGGCGTGGTGAACAACGTGTACGCCGTTCACCTCGAGCGCGCGGGCAGCATCGAGAACATCATCCACGGCAAAGGCGAGTTAGTGGAAGCGCTGCCGCCCGACGGTGTGGCCGTGCTGAACTTGGATGATCCACGGGTGATGACGATGCTGTCGCGTACGCCGGCCCGCCCGTTCACCTATGGCCTCGATCCGAACGCCGACCTGTGGGCCGACCGCATCACATCGCAAGGGCTGGCCGGGCTGTACTTCACCCTCCACCATCGCGGCGAGTCGATGAACGTGCGCGTGCCCATGCTCGGCCAACACTCCGTGCATACCGCGTTGCGCGCGGCGGCGGTGGGATTGGTGGAGGGGCTGACGTGGCAGGAGATTGTGGAAGGGTTGCAATCGATCGGCGCGGTGCAGTTGCGGCTGGCGGCGGTGCGTGGGCCGGGCGGCAGTTTGTTGATTGACGACACGTACAATGCCTCGCCCGAGTCCACCATCGCCGCGCTAAATCTGCTGCGCGAGATGGAGGGTCAACGCAAAGTGGCGGTGCTCGGCGATATGCTCGAACTTGGCTCCTTTGAGGAGACCGGCCACCGGATGGTGGGCCAGCGCGCACGCGACATCGCACATTTGCTCGTGACCATCGGCCCGCGCGCCAGGCTGATCGCGCAAGAGGCCCGAGCCGCCGGGCTGCCACCCTCTGCTATCGTGCAGTTCGAGAGCGGCGACGAAGCGCTGCCGTATCTCAAGCAGCTGATTGGGGCGGGCGATGTGGTGCTGGTGAAAGGTTCGCGCGGCCTGCGGCTCGACCGGCTGGCGCGCGCGTTGGGAGAGTTGAGTTGATGCGCGACGTGGCCTTTGCGCTGGCGGCGGGTGGGGTGACGTTCATCCTGGCCGTCATCTGGGGCGAGCCGCTCATCACTCTGCTCAAGCGCTTCCGCATCGGCAAGATGATCCGCGTGGAAGGGCCGCAGAGCCACATGGTGAAGATGGGCACGCCGACGATGGGTGGGCTGCTCATCATCATCCCGGAACTGGCGGTCACCGGCCTGATCAATGCAGTGAACCTGATCAGCGGCAACTTCGCCGGGCGCTCGATCTTGTTGCCGCTGGCGGTGCTCACGGTCTTCACGCTGCTTGGGGCATACGATGACTGGCTCGGCATTCGCGGCGTGCGACGCGGCGAGGGCTTGCGTGGACGAGTGATTTTTTTCTGGCAGTCGGCGATTGCGTTTGTGGCCGCCATTGGTTTGTATTTTGTGCTCGGCATCAATCAGGTGACTTTGCCCAGTACGCAGTTCTTTGAATTGGATTGGTGGCTATACATCCCGATTGCGACCTTCTTCATCGTCGGGATGTCGAACGCGGTGAACTTGACCGATGGCCTCGACGGTCTGGCCGGGCTGATCAGCGCGACGGCGTTTGCCGCCTATGGTGTGATTGCCTATTTACAGGGACAGGTCTTTTTGGTGCGTTTTTGTTTCACGCTCGTCGGCGCGCTGTTCGCCTTTCTTTGGTACAACGCGCACCCGGCGCAGTTGTTTATGGGCGGCTCGGCGTCGTACTCACTCGGTGCGACGTTGGGCGTCGTGGCGCTGATGACGGGACAGTGGGTGTTATTGCCCGTCATCGCCATCATCCCGGTGAGTGTGGCGCTGAGTGTGATTTTGCAAGTCGGCTATTTCAAGTTGACCAAGCGGCTCACCGGCGAAGGCAAGCGGTTATTCAAGATGGCGCCGCTGCATCATCATTTTGAGTTGACGGGCTGGAGCGAGACGCAGGTGGTGCAACGCTTCTGGCTGGTGGCGATCCTCTCGGCGATGGTGGGCGTGGCGCTGGCATTACTGTAGTCAAACAGCCCAGTGGTCAAGTAGTCGCGTGGTCAGACTACTCGATTACTTGACCAACCGACGAATGGACTACTCCGGTAAACGTGTCGTTATTTTGGGTTTGGCCCGGCAGGGTGTGGCGTTGGCGCGATATTTGGCGGAAGCTGGCGCGCGGGTAACGGTGAGCGACGCTCAACCGGCAGAGCAGTTAGCAACGGCTATCGAGTCGTTGCGGGACTTAACAATCGAATATGTGCTCGGCGGGCATACACTGAGTCGGTTGGACGGCGCCGACCTGTTGTGTCTCTCCGGTGGTGTGGATGCCGGGATACCCTTGGCACGACAAGCACGTGCCCGGGGTATCCAAGTCAGCAACGACTCGCAGATTTTTCTGGAAGTGTGCCCGGCGCGCAACACGGTCGGCATCACCGGCAGCGCGGGCAAGACGACGACGACGACGCTGGTGGGAAGGATGCTCTCCCTCACCCCCCGGTCCCCTCTCCCACAGGGAGAGGGGGGGCGCACGTGGGTCGGCGGCAACATCGGTCATCCGCTCATCGCCGATGTGGCGCGGATGACGGCGGACGATACGGCGGTGATGGAGTTGTCGAGCTTTCAGTTGGAGATCATGACTCGGAGCACGCGCGTGGCTGCGATCTTGAACATCACGCCAAACCATTTGGACCGACACAGCACGATGGACGTTTACATCGCCGCCAAAAGCAATTTGCTGCGCTATCAGCCGCCAGATGGGATTGCGGTGTTGGGGTGGGATAACGAAGCAGTGCGCGGGCTGGCGTCGTCAGCAAACGGGCGCGTGATGTACTTCAGCGGCGATCCCCACCCCTCTCCCTTTGGGAGAGGGAGTCGCTTCGCTTATGGGGGTGAGGGCGTTTACATGCGCGGTGAGCGCGTGATCTGGCGCTGGGCTGGACGCGAGCACGACGTTTGCAGGGTCAGTGAGATTGGGCTGCGCGGTCACCACAATGTGCTAAATGTGCTGGCGGCTTGCGCCATCAGTGGCGCGGCGGGAGGCGATATTGAACAGATGCGCGCTGGCATCCACAACTTCACCGGCGTCGAGCACCGGCTGGAATTCATCCGCGAGCGGGCGGGCGTAAGGTGGTACAACGACTCGATCGCCACCGCGCCGGAACGCGTCATCGCCGCGCTGCACTCATTCGATGAGCCGGTGGTGCTGTTGCTCGGCGGGCGTGACAAAAAGTTGCCGTGGGATGAGTTGGCCCGACTGGTGAAGGAGCGGGTGAAGCACACTGTGTTGTTCGGCGAAGCAGCGCCGCTTATCCAACACGCGCTTGAGGCAGAAAAGGTGACCGCCTTTACGCGGTGCGAGCGGCTGCGCGAAGCGGTGACTGTGGCTACCCAACACGCTGAGGGTGGTGAGGTGGTGCTGCTCTCGCCGGGCTGCACGGGCTTCGATGAGTTCAAGGATTTTGCTGAACGTGGTGAAAAGTACAGGCAATGGGTAAACGAGTTGTAATCACCAAATACGAATTACGGAGTTCGAGATGGCTATAGCAGAAACGACTCAATCAACACCGCAAGCTCGCAAGAAGGCGAGTGGTCTGCCATTTGATATGCCGCTGGTTGTCAGCGTCGGGGCACTGGTGCTGTTCGGGTTGATGATGGTGTTTTCTTCCACCTTCGATTGGAGCTATCAATCCTTTGGCAGCCCGGCTTCCGTCTTCCTGCGCCAGTTGGGCTGGGCGGGCGTTGGGGTCGCGGCGATGTTTGTGGCTGCCCGCCTCAACTATCACTGGTGGCACCGCATCGCCGTGCTGTTGATGATTGCCACCATCGTCCTGTTGCTGTTGGTGCTCATGCTGGGCTCGGCGGTGTTTGGCTCTATTCGCTCATTCTTTGGCGGCTCGGTGCAACCTTCCGAATTGGCGAAGTTGGTGACGATTATTTATCTGGCGGTCTGGTTGGCCTCCAAAGGCGACGTGATCCGTGAGCTGGGCTACGGCATGATTCCTTTCGGCATCATCGTCGGGGTGGTGGCAGGATTAATCCTCCTGCAGCCCGACCTCTCCGCTGCGCTTACCATCGTCATCATCGCCACGCTGATGTTCTTCATCGTCGGCGCCGATCTGTTGCAGATGGGTCTGGTCGGGATCGTGGGGGCGGGCACGGTGTGGGCGATCATGCAATTGCCGATTCAGGTGGCGCAGACGGGCAAGCAGCGTCTGGCCGAATACCTCGCCGGCATCGAAGACTTGACCAAAGCCTCATGGCACGTGAAGCAGGCGATGGTCGCCTTCGTTAACGGCGGCTTTTTCGGGCGCGGCCTCGGCGAAAGCCACCAGAAGTTCGGCTTTCTGCCTACGCCGCACACCGACTCCATCTTCGCCATCATCGGTGAGGAGTTGGGGTTGTTCGGTTGCCTGATCGTGATTGCGCTGTTCGTGGTCTTCGCCTGGCGCGGCTTCAAGATCGCAGCCAACGCGCGCGACTCACTCGGCGCGGCGCTGGCGGCCGGCATTGTGTGCTGGATCACGTTCGAGGCGCTGGTCAACATCGCCGTGATGGTAGGCGCGGTGCCCTTCGCCGGGAACGCGCTGCCCTTCATCAGCTACGGCGGCTCCAACCTGGTCGTCACGCTCACCGCCGTCGGCATCCTGCTCAGCGTGGCGCGCCACACTGGCAACGAGCCGATCAAACGCAAGACGCGCGCAATCGGATTTTTGAATCAGCTCGCGCAGCAACTCAACACGGAAACCGCACAGCGCAATGCGACTATTGATAGCAGCCGGCGGGACGGGCGGCGGCGTGTATCCCGCCCTGGCCGTCGCTAAAGCGTGGTCAGGGATTAGGGGAGAGGGATTAATCCCTAATTCCCAATCCCTATTATGGGTTGGCTCGCGCGATGGAATGGAGTCTGAGTTGGTACCGCGCGAAGGCTTGCGGTTCGAAGCCATTCATGCGGCGGGTGTACACGGGGTGGGATTGAGCCGGGTGCCCGGCAACGCGCTGGCGCTGATGCGCGGGTTCTTTGACAGCTTAGCGATTGTGCGTGCGTTCAAACCACGCGTGTTGCTGGTCACCGGCGGTTATCTCGCAGTGCCCGTGGCGCTGGCGTGCTGGTTCAGCCGGGTTCCGGCGGTCGTGTATCTGCCGGATTTGGAGCCGGGGCTGGCGATTAAGGCGGTGGCTAAGATTGCGATGCGGATTTGCGTAACGGCGGAGGACGCGCGGCGACACTTCGACGCGCGCAAGACCGTAGTCACTGGGTACCCTGTGCGGGCGGAGCTGAGGGAAGCGACACGGCAGGGTGGGATCAAGCACTTCGTGCTTGATCCCAGGCGCAAAACGATTTTGGTGACCGGCGGCAGCCGGGGCGCGCGCAGTTTGAATCGAGCGACGTTTGCGGCTTTGCCGGAATGGTTGCGTGACTTTCAAGTCATCCACCTGACGGGCACGTTGGATTGGGCCGAGGCCGAAGCGGCTCGCGAACGGTTGACGCCGGAGCAACTCAGCCACTATCACGCCCAACCTTTTCTGCACGCGATGGGGTTGGCGCTGGCGGCGGCGGATGTAGTGGCGTCACGCGCGGGCGCATCGACCATCGGCGAGTACCCGCTCTTTGGTTTGCCGGCGGTGTTGGTTCCCTATCCGTTTGCGTGGCGCTATCAAAAGACGAACGCCGATTATCTTGTGTCACGCGGCGCGGCATTGCGATTGAACGACGAAGACCTGAGCAAAGAACTGGCGGCGACGGTGCGCGACTTGTTGAAGGATGAAATGCGTTTGAAGCAGATGCGGGCTGCGGCCAAATCGGCCGCACAGCCGGAAGCGGCGCGCCGCATCGCCCAGGAGCTTGTAACTCTGGCAGCGGGTCAAGCGTAATCATGGACATGGGCCTTCTCATTACTGTTCGTTTCACGTCGGCAGTATTCTGCCGCCTTCACGAGGGCTACTGCCTATGATGAGCATTACGGTTGTTTTCTGGATGCTGCTGACTCTGTTCGCCATCGTCGGTGGGTTTCGCGGCTGGGCCAAAGAAATCCTCGTGCTCTTCAGCATGGTGCTAGCCTTGTTTCTGACGTACGTGCTGAAGGCGTACGTGCCCGGCGTTGAGCCGGCGCTGGCCACGATGGAGGGCGGCACGCGTTTCGTCCTGCTGGGTATGATCGTTTTAATGATGGCCTTCTTCGGTTATCAAACGCCGAACATCCCGCTGGCGATTTTGAGCGGCAAGCTGGCGCGCGAACGATTGCAGGATTGGCTGCTCGGCAGCGTGATCGGGCTGGTGAACGGTTATCTCATCGTCGGGTCGTTGTGGTGGTATATGCACGAAGCCGGCTACCCGTGGCCCGATCTCATCTCGCGCCCGCCCGACACCGTCATCGTCTCGATGGTGCCGTATCTGCCGCCGCAGGTGTTGGGGCCGCCATACATTTTCTTCGCCATCGGCGCGGCGTTTGTGTTTGTGATTGTGGTCTTTTTGTGACGATAGACGATGGACGAAGGACGAAAGTAGTAGTGTCCTCTTTCGTCGTTCGTCATTTGTCCTTCGTCTTGCGAAGCAAAAGTGAAACGCGTTCACTTCATCGGCATCGGTGGGGCGGGCCTGTCGGCCATCGCCAAAGTGTTGCTGGACTCCGGCTGGCAGGTCAGCGGCTCGGATCAGCAACTGTCGGCGTTCGCGAATGCGTTGGCCGGGCGGGGCGTGGTGGTGCACGAGGGCCACACTGTGAGCAATGTCAACGGCGCGGAGTTGGTCGTCATCTCCTCCGCCGTCGCCGAAGATAACGTGGAAGTTTTGCGAGCGCAGCAACTCGGCTTGCCGGTGCTCAAGCGCGCCGACTTCCTCGGCTCGCTGATGGAGGGCCGCACGGGCATTGCCGTCGCCGGCACGCACGGCAAAACAACGACGACCGGCCTCATCGCCTTTATGCTCGACCGTGCCGGCCTCGACCCAACCTTTATCGTCGGAGGGCTGCTGGTGGATTACGGCACGAACGCCCGCGCCGGCAAGGGTGCGCCGTTTGTCATCGAAGCCGATGAGTACGACCGGATGTTTTTGGGCCTCAAGCCGAACGTAGCGGTGATTACGAACGTGGAGCATGATCATCCCGATTGCTATCCGACTTTGAAAGAGATGCAAGAAGCATTCCGAGAGTTTGCGAATTTGCTACCAGCGGATGGTTTGCTCGTCGCCTGTGCACGCGATGCTTTCGCCCGCAAGCTGGCCGAGGAGCGCCAAGCTGACGGGCGACCGACGCTGATGTACGGCTGGCGCAGCGAGGACGATTTCCGGGCCGAGGCTCTCTCGCCCAATGGCGCGGGCGGCTACGAC
>JBQTJD010000927.1:0-6577 GCA_052387475.1 Anaerolineales bacterium
TCTGAATCCTGCTGCTTGCCATCCGCCACTCGCCACAGGCACGTTGCGCATGACGCGCGACGCTCGGCCCCGAACACGTTCAGTACGCCCCCGTGCCCTTGATCACCGCCGGGATGGTCTGCCACAAAAGCTGCAGTTCCAGCCAGATGCTCCAATTGCGAATGTAGTACATGTCGAGTTGGACGCGCTCCTCGTAGGTGACGTTCGCGCGGCCGCTCACCTGCCACAAGCCGGTGAGGCCCGGCCTTACCGTCAGCAGGTTCAGCGCCCACTGGTCGTACTTTTCCATCTCCTCGGGCGCGATCATGCGCGGGCCGACCAGGGACATCTCGTGTCTGAGCACGTTGAAGAACTGGGGCAGCTCATCTAGGCTCGTCCGGCGCAGAAAGCGTCCGACCCGCGTGACGCGTGGATCGTTCCTGAGCTTGTGGTTGCGGGCCAGCTCCAGGCGCAGGTCGGGCCATGCCGTTAAGATCTCGTCGCCATTGACGTACATGGTCCGGAACTTGTAGGCGCCGAATTGCTTTCCGCCCACGCCCATCACCCGCCGCTGGTAAAACACAGGCCCAGGCGAGTCAAGCCGAATGGCCAAAGCGATCAGACACAGCAGCGGCGCGATGAGGATCAGGCCCAGAATCGTGAGGGCATAGTCCAGCAGCAGCTTGAGGGCCTGATCGACCCCGGTCAGCCGCACCTTGTTCACGCCGACCAGCGGCACGTAGGCAAACTCGCGCACCGTCAGACCAGTCGTGATGATTTCATACAGGCCAGATGAAAGGCGCAGGCTCAGCCGGTTTGACACGCCAAAGCGCTGAAAGAGCTGCAGCAGGTTGTCCCGGACCGAGACGGCGCTGGAGGCCAGGATGATCTCCTCGATGCCGTGCTCCTGGACGATTTGGTCGAGTTGCTCTACCGGGCCCAGGACGCACAGGTGGCGCCAGACGGCGCTGCCCGGTTGGAGCTTCTTGTCGATGAAGCCGACGACGTGCAGACCGGAGGTCGCCCAGCCCAGGAGTTGCTGCGCCAGCGACACGCCCTCCCGGTTAGCGCCGACGATCACTGCTGATGACAAGAACCACCCACGATGGCGCAGCCAATACACCACACGCCGCAGCCCAAATCGGCCGAGCGAGACGAACAGGAACGTGAACAGCCAGCCGAGCACCAGCCAGCCACGGGCGATGATGAAAGTGGGCGCCAGGAATCCGGCAATGATCACGAGCAGCATGCAGTAGGTGCAGGCTCGGAAGACGCGCTGGTACTCCTCGGTGCCACCCAGAAGATGCCGGCGATCATATAGGCCCAGCGCAGCGATAGTCGCCAGCCACACCGGGATTAGGATGGCGATCACGGTTTCATAGAAGGGCTTGTCCTGGACCAACTCCGTCTGGAAAATGCCGAGCTTTACCTCGAAGCGCAAGAAGTAAGCCAGCCGAAACGCCAAGCTGACGATCAGCGCATCTACCAGGACGAGTGCGACGACGAAAGCCCGCCACTGCATGCGGCGCGCCATGTCGGGCAGCCGCCTTATCGCTGTTCCCTGTGAGAGCGGAGTGGCACGCGGCTTGTCCTCAGGCATAAAAGTTCGCATTGGGTTTTCACCAAACTCTGTTGAAGAGGTTTTCTGATGTGTCTGGGCATCCCTCAGGATGCCAGGCCGACGTCCTGCCAGGCCCTGATCTCGCGTTGGCTCAGCTCATCCTGTGCCGGCTCGAAGAAGTAACGTGCTGGGGTTGAAACCTGGCGACAGACATACGACCGTAACCCAGCCGAGAGAGGACATGCGTTTTGCAGGCCACGCATGTAGAGCCGGGAGGCGGTCTCTCATAGCGGCAGGCATGCTCCGCCCTTCCAACATCACATCAGATGTCGGACTTCTGCGGCCTTATTGAAGAATCGAAACCTGCGACCAGGCCTCCTGGAGGCGGTCACGTCCAGGAGCGTTAAGCAGCGACCCGGGGCTGTTTGGCCCGCAGGATATGGGCGGCGCTCATTAGTACTGCTAAAGAGGGCCTACCTAACACTTGAAGCAACACCCGTACACGTTCGCCACCCGACAGATGCGCATCAAAGAGCGCCTCATAGCCGTCAAAGGGTCCACCAGAGATACACACCGGGTCCCCGCGCCGGAGGTTGCCGAACACCGCTCCGCCGGCAGACACATCCCTGACACGCTGTTGGATGGCTCGGACGAGTGGTTCGGCAACCGGGGCAGGCTCATCCCCAACGCAAACCAGGCCCCTAGCATGCGGGATGTGCTGGAACCTGGAAAGGCCCATCTGCTCAAGATCCGCCCACACAAACAGGTAACGCGGGAAGTAGGGCTTGAACACGCGGCCGCCGTTGCGGGACACCCCGACAGGCAACTGGGGATAAAATGCTTCCAACTTATGGCCCAGCAATTGACGCCAAACGACCGTCTCCTTGCGCGGCTTTGTCTCCATGACATACCATTGGATGGACGCTCCCGAGCTACGCCTGTTGCCAATATCCATCAAACTTTCCCTATATGAGACGATACGGATAGGTTGAGGCGACGAACCTCACGCGATGAGGCCGGCGCGAAGCCAAGTATTGCGCTCCGGTGCTATCCGGCTCGGTGCGATTAGGTTACTTCAACAGTATGTGACGGCGTTATAGGCTGAATGTACTGCGCGATAAGCCTGATGGCACATTCGCGAATGGCGTTGCCACTCCGAAGCTGGATACTGGCTACTATCGTCGCTTGTAGCCGAACCGCCGTCTCTTGAAAATTAGCTCTGGCGAGTGTCTCCCCCGCGTTTATTGGATAGGCAAGCGTTCAGTTCGTTGGCTGTTGTCGGGCGTTCAACCCATGACCCGTCCGAGCACGCCGGCCAGCTTCGTATCAACCGAACATCGGCGCCGATTGAAAACTCTAGCTATCCTTGCATCGACTTTCAGGCAATACAGCCAGATAGGGTAAGACTTATCTTACACTATTAACCGTCGTGCAGCAGGTTTGGATACGGTGTTTCTTGAAAAATGATTAGAGCCTGTTATGGATTTATGGTCGAGCATGCAAAGGTCAAGGGATGGCACGAAAAACATACCAAGCGATGTGAGTGATGACGAATGGGCGTATGTGGCCCGGTACTTGACCTTGATGAGTGCGGCTGCGACTCAACGGGAGCACGATCTGCGGGAGGTCTTCAATGGCTTACGCTGGCTGGTGCGGGCCGGAGCTGGTTGGCGGATGCTGCCGCATGATCTGCCAGCGTGGGAAGCGGTTTACCAGCAAACCCAGCGCTGGTTGAAAGCGGGAGTGTTTGAAGCGATCGTTCATGACTTGCGGGTCTTGTTGCGCTTGGCGGCGGGCAGACAAGCACAACCCAGCGCGGCGATTTTCGATAGCCGGACGTGGCGTTGGTGCATGAATCGAGATGATAGACAGCGGGTGGCCAACGCGAGTGAAAGCGATGGCGCGATCAAGTGACGCGATTTGGCTCGCGCGAGCGTGACCGATCTCACGCAGTGAAAGGCGTCGGCGCGACGACGGCAGCACGGCTTCGCTCGGCGCTCGAGATCAGCCGTCGCTTGCTGGCACCCGATGATGAACGCACGATCGTCCGCTCACCCGGTGATGCGGTGCTACAGCCGCTGCTCATGCAGCGCGAGCACGAGTATCTGTATGTGCTGCTGCTCGACACTCGCAATCGGGTCATGGGTGCGCCGGTGCAGATTTACCAAGGTTCATTGAATACGTCGCTCATCCGGGTCGGCGAAGTGTTTCGCGAGGCGGTGAAGGTGAACGCTGCCGGGGTGATCCTCAGCCACAATCACCCGCGTGCAGATCCATCGCTAAGTCCGGAAGATGTCGCCGTGACACGTGCGGTGGGCGAAGTGGGCAAGCTCTGGGATGTGGAGTTGCTCGACCACTTGATCCTGGGCGACGGCCGCTGGGTGTCACTCAAAGAAAGGGGTTGGGATTTTGATGCGCTCCATTACCACCCGTGTGAGTCTTTAATGCAGGAGAGAGAAGCCTCGCCGACGGCAGGCTTCTCTCTCCTCTGTATTGCTTGCTCGTTGCTACCGGTTGAGGGTGTCACTTTTTTTGATTCACTCGCGACCCAGGCTGCGAGACCACCGCACCCGCTGGTTTAAATCCTGGGCAGCATAGTTTTTCGAGACGTCACCCAACAATTGAAGGGTGGCCTCCTATCGATGGCCGGTATTTCAACAAACAAGCCGGCAATTGACCGCCGGCCAATATCGGTTACAATGTGCATACAAATGTAATTACATTCGGCTAGGAGCCTTCCGCCATGCGAACGTCGAAAGTTACCCATCTCAAATCCGTCGGCATCCGCGCCCTCAGTATGGGCGCCAGCCGCATCCTGCGCCGCGTGCGGGAACGAGGCGAGTCCGTCGACATCACCTATCGTGGACAAGTGGTCGCACGCCTGGTGCCGGCTATCTCACCGCCAGCCACTTCCGCCTCACTGGAAGCGATCCAGGCCGAGCTCGATCTGGTGGCCGGGAAAATAGGCCAGCGTTGGCCCAAAACGGTGAGTGCCGCGGAGGCGGTCAGCGAAGGGCGACGATGACGGCGGTGGTGGTCGACGCGAGTGTGTGGGTCAGTCGCCTTGTTCCAGAGGATGCCCATCACGCGCTGAGCCGAACCTGGCTCATGGCCCAGCTTCGGGCCGGCGATCCGATTATTGTTCCGGCCTTGGTTCTGAGTGAAATCACAGGAGCGATCTCGCGGCGTTTAGGAGATCCCGGTGTGGCGCGCCAGGCACTCAGTGTTGTTCAGAGTATCCCCACCCTCCGGGTTGTTGATCTGGATGTGCGCCTGGCTCAGAGTGCTGCCGAACTAGCCGCGGACTACGGATTGCGGGGCGCCGATGCGGTCTATGTGGCGTTGGCAAAAGCTATCCATCTCCCGTTAACAACACTGGACCAAGAGCAGTTGAAGCGCGGTCGCAGCGTGGTGGAGGTGTTGTCGCCGGTTGAATAATCTCATTGAAGCGGCAGACACGACAAGCCAGCGTAGGTCGCGCAGGCGCTTGGCCTTTCTGAACGCATAACCCGGGACTTGCTCCACGGCTGGGTATCTGATGGCTGGCTCATGGTTGCCGATGCTTCCAATAAGAAGCGGCGTTATATCCTGGCAGCAACGTTATCGGCAATTGGATCAGCGAAGGCCCTGGCCGCACACTCGAAGACGGGCGGATGCCCTTGGGGCTTGGCTGATTTTTGTGGACGAAAGTGGTTTTTTGTTGATCCCCAGCGTCAAGCGCACTTGGGCGCCCAAAGGTGAAACGCCTACGGCTCGTTATCTGTTGAAGCACAAGAAGATCTCGGCCATCAGCGCCTTGGCGATCTCGCCGCAACGCAAACGGATCGCGCTTTATCCGCAATTTCGAAGCAAAGCCTTCAAAGGCCCGGAGGGGAAACGTTTTCTGGAACATCTATTGAAACAACTCCGTGGTCCCATCTTCCTTTTATGCGATCAGGTTTCGATCCATAAATAGGCGCAAGTCAAAGAGTTCGTTGAGCATCATCCGCGCCTGCGCATCAAAGAGTTTCCCGGCTCTGCGCCTGAACTCAACCCGGCCGAGTACGTTTGGTGCCAATCGGACTCGGCATTGGCCAACAGCAGACCGGAAGAACTTACAGCACTCACAGCCATGCTGACTTCGACGAAACGCCGATTGTGCAACTCTACAGACTCTAGTGGCTTTGGTGCATGAATAGCCGGGAGAAGGTTGGCGTGGCTGGGGTAAGCTTGGTGTATGGCAAATACAACCAAAGCACTCCGGCCACGCCGCAAGGCACGATACCACATTCGGAACTGGCGCGACTACGAGCGGGCCTTGGTCAAGCGCGGCGCGTTGACGCTGTGGGTGGACGCAGCGGTGGCGAGCCAGTGGTGGCATGTGGGGCCGAAACAACGCGGGGCCCAGCCGACGGATAGCGACGTGGCGATTGAGACGGTGCTGACGTTGAAGGAAGTCTTTCACCTGCCGAACCGAGCGAGCGAAGGGTTGGCGCGGTCGCTGCTGGAACTGTTAGGGCTGGACTTGGATGTGCCCGATCACTCGACCTTGTCGCGACGGGGCCAGACAGTACGGGTGCGCCTGCCGCGCCAAGCGACTGGCCCACTGCACGCGGTGCTGGATAGCAGCGGACTGAAAGTGTATGGCGAAGGCGAATGGAAGGTGCGCCAACACGATTACTCCAAACGCCGCACCCTTCGGCAGGCTCAGGGCAGGCTCTGGCGCAAGATCCATCTGGCCGTGGACGCTGACGCGAGCGAGATTGAAGCAGCGCTGTTGACCGAAGCCGGCGTGCATGATGCCGAAGCCGCGCCGTTGTTGCTGGCGCAACTGGAACGACCGCTGGTCAGTATCGGTGCCGATGGCGCGTATGATCGCCAGCATGTATATGAGACTTTGGCGGCCCAAGCGCCAAACGCGACCCTTGCCATCCCGCCCCGCCGCGATGCCAACATCCAGCAGCACGGCAACTGTCAGGCCTCGCCCTTGGGGCGGGACGTCAACCTGCGTTACCTCCGTCAGCATGGCCGGGCCCAGTGGAAGCGCGAGCACGGCTA
>JBQTJD010000928.1:0-4675 GCA_052387475.1 Anaerolineales bacterium
TGGTTACGCGACGGCGCCGTCCACACCGCTAAAGCCCGCGCCGCTTGGCTTAGTGGTGATTGGCCGGCGCTCTGTGCCCAGCGCGCCGCCCTCCCTCTCGCCGTCTGACAACTCGTGCGTGCACACCGCACCCGAAGGCTTGCTTTACCCCGAAGCGGTGACGGCGCGGGCGGTATTGACATGAATACACCAGTCAGGTGTAATGCCCACTATGCCCGCCTCGGGACTGTGCTTCCTCCCCGCGACCGAACTTGCCCGTCTTATTCGCAAACGGGAACTATCTGCGGTTGAGGTGATGGTCGCGCACCTGCAACAAATCGAACGCACCAACCCCACGGTCAACGCCATCGTCACCCTCGTGGCCGAGCAGGCCATGGCCGAGGCCCGCGCCGCCGATGAAGCCACCACACGTGGCGAGTCCCTTGGCCCGCTACACGGCCTGCCCGTCGCGCACAAAGACCTGCAACCGTCAGCCCGCATCCGCACCACCTTCGGCTCACCTATTTATCGCGACCACGTGCCGGACTTTGACTCGCTCGTCATCGAGCGGCTCAAACGCGCCGGAGCCGTCACCATCGGCAAGACCAACACGCCCGAGTTCGGCGCCGGCTCGCAGACCTTCAACGAGGTGTTTGACGCGACGCTCAATCCCTACGACCTGACGAAGACATGCGGCGGGAGCAGCGGCGGCGCGGCAGTAGCGCTGGCGTGCGGCATGGTTCCATTGGCCGACGGCAGCGACATGGGCGGCTCGTTGCGCAACCCGGCCAGCTTCTGCAATGTGGTGGGACTGCGGCCCTCGCCCGGCCGCGTTCCCCACTGGCCCGCCGAAACCGGCTGGTTCACACTGAGCGTCGAGGGGCCGATGGCGCGCACGGTGGGCGATGTGGCGCTGATGCTGAGCGCCCTCGCCGGGCCGGACCCGCGCTCGCCTATCGCGCTGACCGAGCCGGGCGAACGCTTTGCTCAAACACTGGCTCGCGACTTCACCGGTACACGCATCGCCTGGGTGCGCGACCTCGGTTTGCCGTTCGAGCCGGCGGTGACGGCGGCGGTGGATACGCAGCGTGGCGTGTTCGAGTCGTTGGGTTGTATCATCGAAGATGCCGCGCCGGATTTCTCCGGCGCGGATGAAATTTTCAAAACGTGGCGGGCATGGAGCTTTGCCAACGGCCTGCGCGATGAATACGAGCAGCACCGAGATCAATTGAAAGACACTGTGCTGTGGAATATCGAGGCCGGTCTGCGATTGACGGGTGTGGAGTTGGGGCAGGCCGAAGTGAAACGCACCCAGCTCTATCATCGCGTGCGCGAGTTCATGCAACGCTACGAATTTTTGATTCTGCCCGTCAGCCAGGTGCTGCCCTTCGATGTCACACAGCCTTACGTGACCGAGATCGCGAGTGTGCCAATGACGACGTACATTGATTGGATGAAGTCGTGCTACTACATCACCACTATCGGCCACCCCGCTTTGTCGGTGCCATGCGGGTTTGCGGCCACTGGCTTACCGATCGGCCTGCAAATTGTTGGGCGCCACCAGGATGATTAGGGTGTGTTACAACTGGGCCACGCCTTTGAACGTGCCACCGGGTTTTGGCAACGCCGGCCAGCGGTGGCGCAGTGAGCAGGAGAATGGATCATGCTTGATCTCAACGATGCCCTCAACCGTTTCACCGCCAACGCCGAAGCCTTCGCCGCCCTCATCCGCAGCGCCTCCGTCGAACAGGCGCGCTGGAAACCATCGCCGGAGGAGTGGTCGATCCTCGAAGTGACCTGTCATTTGCACGATGAGGAGCGCGAGGACTTCCGTACGCGCGTCCGGCTCACGCTCACCGACCCCGCTGCCGACTGGCCGCCGATTGACCCAGTGGGCTGGGTGACGGCCCGCAGCTACAACACGCAAGACCCGGCGGAGCGATTGAAAGCCTTCCTCGCCGAGCGCCGCGCCTCGCTCGATTGGCTGCGTGGTTTGCAGAGTCCGAACTGGGACTCGCGCAAGACGCACCCACGGCTCGGCAGCGCCACGGCGGGCGAGATGTTGTGGGCGTGGGTGGCGCACGATCACTTGCACCTCCGGCAGCTCAATCACCTGCACTGGCAATGGCTGGCCATACACACCCCGGCGTTCTCGCTGGAGTATGCCGGCGGATGGTGATGAGTCGGCGTCGGCCACTCATGCGGCTTTTGCTTTCATGTGGCGTGCTCGGTGTACTGGCTCTTGCCGGGGGTGTAGGCGCCTTTTCTTGCCCTGGCTGACATTCAGAGCGTGTTTACGCAGTGGCAGCCGCTGAGCCAGCCTCCATTTCCGATTACGGCCTTCGTGCGCGAAGCAACTACAAAGGCCAAGGTCATCGTCGAGACGGCAGGTGGTGGACTCTATGCTTGTCGGGTCTCAGCGTTAGGCGATTGTTGGGTAACCGACCATCGCATTGCTTGAGGTGTGGCTGTTACGCCACAAACGGCAATGCAAAGTGAGAGCGTCCCTGGTCCTTTGATACTTCCCTCCGCCAACTCAAGCGCATGCTCTGACTATCCACATAAACCCGCGTATGAAATCTCGCTATGCTCTAGTCTGTGTCGCCTTAAGTATAATATGGGCCATCCTCTTGGCAACGGACACTATTCCGCAACTGCGAGGTGATTTCGGTTGGCGATGGCCTTATGAAGTGCCACGCGATGGATGGCGGATCGCTCCATTTGGGCTGTGCCTGCTCATTTATCTAGCAGGTGCTCGCCTATTCTTTCAACAAAATCGAGCAACAGCACTGCTCCTCTGGTCAACTATTGCTACGATTGCTCTGACCATCACCGGGCTGTTCATCACCTACGACCCCTTCGCCCAACTCTATAGCGTCACGCTGGGCGCTTCTGCGAGTCCGTGGCACTACGCCGCCAGCCACATCCCCGATATCGGCGCGACGTTGCGCCGTTGGCCAGATTTCATGACGGAGGCCTTTACATCTACGGCAGGCCATCTGGGTATTTCACCTCCAGGCCCAGTGGTTATGTTTTCGGCTATCAACAGCTTCTTGGCTCAATTCCCTTCACTGGCGAATGCACTAGGTCGCCCATTGCGTGCGCTGCAGTGCCATCAGTTTAGCTTGCTGTCTTATACCAACGCCGAGTTTGCGGGTGCGTGGCCCGGCATCCTGATGCCGGTCTGGGCCAGTTTGACTGTGTGGCCTCTGTACTATTTTGGTAAGCAGATCTCGAATGAGGTGGCTGCGCGCTGGAGCGTTGTCTGGTGGCCGCTTATCCCCAGCATACTGTTGTTCACTCCAAGTTTGTATGTTGTCTATCCATTCTTTTCATTGCTCATCTTTGCTGCTCTGACCCTTGGGTTGCAGCAAGATCGTCCGGTGCTGGTAGTCATGGCCGGAGTCATTGCGTCATGGATGACATTTATGACCTTTGCCTTCGCTCCATTGTTGTTTATGGCCGGCCTGATGACATTGGGGATTCAGATGATCCAGCCGAGGCGTCTAGCATGGCATTGGCCCATACGTATGGGCTTGTGGTTTGGCGCCGGTCTTAGCGTCGTCTGGATTGGCTATTACTGGCTAACTGGCGTCAGTCCATTGGATATCCTCCAGCGCGCCAGCAAACTGCATCTTGATTTGGGACGGCCCTATTGGCCATGGCTCGTCCTGCATCTCAATGATCTCTTCATGTTCACCGGTTGGCCGCTAATTTTCTTGGCCGGCCTCGGTGTATGGAGAACGGTGGCCTTGTGGCGTGCCCAGAGCAAAGTAACAATGGGCGGCTTACTCGGGTTGGTGTTGAGCATTACGGTGCTGGCTCTTGATATCGCCGGCGTGATGCGCGGTGAATCGGGCCGTATCTTGGCGTATATGATGCCCTTCATCGTGCTGATCGCTGCGGATGTTGTGTCAACGATGAACGCAAGTTCGGGTAAGGCGATTGCTCTGGCGCAAGCCGCAGTGGCACTAGTCATGGTCACTTTCTTGCGCGTCATCGGGGCTGAATTCTATGAGCGGCCACCCGCAGCGCCACCGTCCATCGCGCCGCCGACGACTGCCGGTTATCCGGTAGCCGTACAGTTTGGGGAAGTATTGAAGTTGCAGTCAATGGCCGGCCAAATCACCCGTCGCGTTGGTCAGGCGGGTCAACCGGAAAAAATCATAGACGTGTGGCTGGACTGGCGTTCGTCTGGGCAAATGGACGTCCCGTATTACTACTCGTTCATCCCGGTCTCGTCAGCCGATGGTTCCACGCTCAACGCCTACCTGCAACAGCCATTTGACGGTGCGTATCCTATAACGTGTTGGTTCCCAGAGAGTGGCTTGATGCGGACAAGGACTGAGGTGCCGTTGCAGCCGAGCGAGACCTTAAGAAGCGGAGAATACTGGCTCAGTCTGAGCTTGATTGACGGCGAGACGGGCCAGCAAGTTGCAGTGCAATTGCCCGATGGCACAGAAGATGTTCAGGTTGGCATTGGCCCGTTTTTCGATACTCAATCACCCTGATACCCGGCTCATCGGCCCGGGTTGTAATCAGGCCGGAAGGAAAACGAGATGACAGACCAATCCATCCGCCAACAACTCGTGAAGCAACTTGTTGCGGCGCTGACCGAAGAGCAAGCGCACATGAGTTTCGAAAACGCGGTGGCGAACTTCCCGCCCGCGCACTTCAACACGCAGCCGCCCAACGT
>JBQTJD010000929.1:0-3465 GCA_052387475.1 Anaerolineales bacterium
ATGCGCGCCTTTGATTTAGAACGGCAATTCGACCTCATCTTTGTCCCGATCAATTCAATCTGCCATTTGTTCACGCGGGAAGATGTTGAAAGCTGTCTGCGCTGCGTGCGCCAACATCTGCAACCACAGGGCCGCTTCGTGGTGGATGTCTTTAATCCCTCGTTGACGTTGTTATCGCGCGACCTGAGCCGGTGGTACGAGGTGGGCGAGTATACCGATGCGGAAGGCCGGCGGGTGCGGCTGAGTGAACAGAACCGCTACGACCGGGCCACGCAGATCAACCACATCACCTGGCGCTTCGAGCGCGATGATGGAACGCGCACAGAATTGTCGCTGACGATGCGGCAATACTTCCCGCAGGAGTTAGATGCGCTGTTGGCTTACAACGGTTTTGTGGTGGAGGAAAAGCTCGGGGGGTACGGAGAAAAGCCGTTCCACTCAGAGTCCAATCAACAGATCGTCGTGGCGCGGCTGGGTTAACGTCTCGCCTTTCGCAATCGTCACTCCCGCGAAAGCGGGAGTCCAAGGCCAACGAACTGGATACCCGCTTTCGCGGGTATGACAGAGTCGAAAAGTTGACGGTCGCCGGATTTATGGTGTCGGTCATTCACCGACTGAGGCGTCGGTGACAGGCACCTTGGCATCGATGGTCAGCGGCAGCCGCAGTTCTACGATGAGGCCCGGACCCTCAGGGCGATTGTAAGCCTTGCACGCGCCCCCGGCATTCATCACCAACACGGCCACCATCGCCAGCCCCAGCCCCATGCCGGCCACTTGCCCGGTAAGCGATTTTTCCACCTGGTAATAAGGCGTCCACATCCGCGCCAGTTGCTCAGGCGAAAGGCTCACGCCGTCATCGCCGATTTGCAATACCAATCGGTCACCTTCCCGTTCGGCGTTCACGCACACCTCAGGCGCGTTGAGCGGATGAAACTTGCGGGCGTTCTCCAAAATCTCGCGCAACACCCACTCCCGCGCGGGCCGGCCCAGCTTGAGGGTCAGACCCACTTCGGCGTGCTTCGCGCGCGAAGCCACGCTCAGTGCGAGCGGCTCGGCCACCGTCACCCGCATCGCCTCAAGGCCAAGTTGACGGCCCAGATCACGCGCCAGCGCTTCAAGATCAGCCACCGGGAATCCCGTGCCATCGTGTTCCACCGCATGTGCGCGCACGTATTGAAAGACATCCTCCACATCCACTCGCAGCCGCTCCAGGCTGCGCTGAGCGATGTCGGCGACTTGTTTGATCTCCTGCGGTGAAGCCGTACCGGCGAACTCGCCCATCAATTCCAACGAGTGCGCCATGAGGGCCAACGGCGTGCGCAACTTGTGCTGCACTGAGGTGCTGAACGACCACATCTCGCGCCACATACTCACCTGCGCGGTGACGTTGCGGAGTTGAATGACACGGTCACTGCCGGCGCCGGTCGGCAATGCCAGTTCATTCACCCGCAGCCACAGCGCCGGTTCAAGCTCGGTTTCCGGGCGGATCAGGTAGAACGGCTGATGGCGAGCCACGCGCGCCGTCTCCGGTTCCCATCGATAATGCCGGTCGGCGAGGTCGGTAAATCGGCCAGCCAACGGCGCCTCTTCATCTTCCGGCAAACCGAGGTGACGCCGAGCCGCAGCATTTGCGTAGGTGAGTTCGTCGCGCTCGTTCGTCACCACGTAACCGTCTTCGGATTGGGCGACGACCCAGGCAAAACGCGTGCGCTCGGCGGTGAGGCGGCGATAGCGATTGAGACGCACGACGGTCTGCACGCGGCTGCGCAGTTCGAGCCGGTCGAACGGTTTGGAGATGAAGTCGTCGGCCCCGGCCTGAATGCCCTGCAAGAGCGAGTCACGATCATCGAGCGCGGTGACCATGAGGATGGGTATCTCAGCCAGGACGGGGTCGGCGCGCAACTTGCGGCAAACTTCAAAGCCGTCGAGGCGCGGCATCATCACATCCAACAGGATCAAATCCGGGCTGACCTCGGCCGCTTTCTCCAATGCTTCCACTCCATCGCCAGCGAACTCGAGCGTGTAGCCCAGCGGCGCGAGCAAAAATTGCAGGGTCTTGCGGTTGCTGACCTCATCATCCACGATGAGCACCGTGCTATTGCCCGTCATCCGGTTTTACCTCGTGACCTTTCGACGTTGGGTTTCCAGGGCCTGCGTTAGTTTTTGTCCAGACAAAGGTTTGGCGAAATAGTCATTCGCCCCGGCGGCCAGCACGCGCTCGCGATCACCCGGCTTGACCAGCGCGGAAAGCGCCAGTATAGGGATAGTGGCCAGCCGTGAGTCGGCGCGAATTTGGCGCACGACATCGGCGCCTTCGGGGCCGGGCATTTGCTGATCGAGCAGGATGAGTTCGGGCCGCTCCTCACGCGCGCGTTCCACAACTTCGGTTCCGTTGCGGGCCACGGTCACACGGTAACCCATCGTTCGCAAACGCTTTGAGAGCGCAAAGAGCACGTGCTCATTGTCGTCGGCCACCAGGACCAGCGGCGCATCCGCCGCCACCGGCAGCAGGGTTTCAAGGCCGGGGTCGGTCTCCGCCAGACGCGCTTCTACCACGCGGCTCAGCACGGCGCGCAGGGTCTCGCGGGTCACCGGTTTGATCAGGCACGTCACCGCCCCGGCCTCCACCGCCAGCACATGCTCGTCGCTGGCCGACATCATCACTACCGGTATCGCCGCCAGGCGCGGATCGGTCTTGAGGTCCCCCAGCAAATCCCAGCCCGATCCATCGGGCAGCATGGTGTCGAGCAAAATCACCTCAGGGCCTAACTCCAATAGTTTGGACAGCGCACCGTCAAGGCGCATGTGCGTGCTGACGCGCACGCCGGCTTCGTTCAGCAGGCTCGTCACTTGTTGAATCGCATCCGACGAATCTTCAATCACCAGTACATGCGCGATTTCCTGCAAGCCGGGCGCTGCGGCCCGCGCCGTCGCCACCCCCGAAGATGGGCCGCTCCACGGGAGCGCAATAGCGAACCGGCTGCCGTGCTCCGGCTGGCTTTCGAGTGTGATGGAGCCGCCGTGCAGTTCAGCCATGCGATAGACCAGCATCAACCCCAGCCCGGTGCCGGAGTATTGGCGCGACAGCCCCGTATCCAACTGGGCGAATGGTTTGAACAGGCGGCCCGCGTCAACCGGCGAGATGCCGATGCCCGAGTGCCACACCGCGTAGCGCTCCGTCTCGCCGTCCGGGTCACCCATCACTTCGAGGCCGAGGGAACCGCCCTCGGGCGTAAACTTCACGGCGTTGGTCAGCAGATTCACCAGTATCTGCCGCAAGCGGCGCGAGTCGGCGTTGATCTCGTTGACGACCGGGTCAAGGTAGGTCACCAGCCGCTGGCTTTTGGCCCGCACGGCCTGATCCACCAACCGGCGGCTGGCCGCGCACAAGCTGTCCACGTTGACCGCGCCCGGTTGCAGGGCCATCTTCCCGGCTTCCATTTTGGAGAGGTCGAGCAGGTCGTT
>JBQTJD010000930.1:0-11442 GCA_052387475.1 Anaerolineales bacterium
ATGTCGGTGCCGACGATGTCCGCCGGCATCAAGTCCGGCGTAAACTGGATGCGGGCGAAGTTCAGATCCAGCACCTCGGCCAGCGTTTTGATCAGCATCGTCTTGCCGAGGCCGGGCACGCCTTCGAGCAGCGCGTGGCCGCCGGCGATGAGGCAAATCAGCACATGCCGCACGACTTCGTTCTGCCCAACGATTAGCTTGCCGACCTCGGCCTCAATCGCCGCCGCCGTCTCGCGGAACTGCGCCACCGTCATCTCGGGGATTCGTATTTGAGTTTGAGTTTCAGCGATCGCCATGTTGCGCTCCCAACCATTTACCGCAAAGAACGCAAAGGGCGCAAAGAACTTCCCTTTGCGTTCTTTGCGCCCTTTGCGGTTCAAAAAGCTTTCATGGTTCCAGTGAAGAAAAGTAATCCTTCACCACATCTTTCAGATCAGCCGGATACTCGCCCTGATCTACAGCCGAGTATGCGTTGTTGCGATAGTCGTTGAAGACGCGATTGTACGGCACGCGTACGTCGCCTTGATTCTGCGGATTGGTCGGGCCTTGCCCAATCACATCCTCGCCGGGGTCGCCGCCGCCTTGATTGGGCAGCGTGGTCTCCGGGCCGCCGCTGCCACCCAAACGATAGGGCGTATAAATGGGTTCGTAACCGCGCTCACCGCCATCGCCCGGGCCGTTGTTCTGGCTCGTGCCGCTGGATTGGCCGCCCTGCGCGTCGCCAGTGCCTTCGCCCTGTCCGGCGCCACCGCCACCACCTTGTCCTGGACCCTGTCCACCACCCTGCCCCTGCCCTTGCTGGCCCTCTCCTTGACCTTGCCCCTGACCCTGGCCTTGACCTTCTCCCTGCGTCTGGCCGTTGCCTTGCTGATTTTGCCCTTGCCCCTGTCCTTGCTGTCCAGCCTGTCCGATTTGCTGTTGTGCGCGTTGCACTTGTCCCGAGGCTTGTCGTGCGGCCTGCGATTGCGCCGCTCGTTGCCCGGTCTGCGAGATGGATTGACCCGCCTGCTGCAACGCTTCCTGGGCCGCCTGATCATCACCGTTGCGAAGCGCCTCGGCGGCCTGTTGTAATTGCTGCGCGGTTTCTGGATTTGAATTCTGCAATTGCTGCGCGGCCTGTTCGAGTTGTTCGGCCAGTGCTTGCTTTTCGGCCTCGCTCAGTTGTGAGGGGTCGATGTTCGCCAGTTCTTCACCTGCTTGCTGCAAATCGCCGTTCTGCAACGCCTCGCCCACACCCTGCGTCGTTTGATTTTGACTCAACTGTTCGCCGGCCTGCTGCAATTGCTGCGCCTGCTGTTCGGCGTTCGGGTCTTGCAACTCCTTCAATTGTTGCTGCGCCTCGGCCAACGCCTGCTGCGCCTGCTCCTCGGTCAAGTTGGGCTCGTTGAGTTTTTCCTGGGCGTCCTGGAGCGGCTTGGTCAGTTCTTCTTTTTGCGCCTCGGTCAAATTTGGATTCTCTTCAATCTGTTTTTGCAAATCATCGATTTTCTGTGCCTGCTCGGCGATGGCTTGCTGCACGGCTTGCTGTTGCGCCAACACCTGTTGCTGTGGATTGGGCACCGCAAGCGAAACAATGAGGGCGATGAGGAGGAGTAACGGGAGGCCGGCATCGAGCCGGGAGCCGGCCCAGACTGGGAGGCGTTGGCTCGCGCGGACGCCGCGCGCCGATTGAGCCGCATCGGCCCACTGCTGCTCAATGAGCCAGTGCGGCGTGCCGTTCGGGCTGTGCGCCAGTTCGAGTGCGGCGCTGGTGCGCTCGGCCAACCCAAAGACTCGGTCGAAATAGCGAGCGGCGGCCACCCGCTGACGGGGCCACAGAAACGCCGCCCCCATCCCTGCACCAGTGACTACCAGCGCGCACGCCACCGCAATCGCAATCAACACCGGCAGCGGCTGCAAAGGCGTCAGTCGTGCGACAAGCGCAATCCCCAACGCAACAGCCAACCCAATGGCAAGACCGCGAACCGCCCAGAGCAACGCGGCCCGCACGCGCACCCACCATAACCAGCTGGTGAGTGATTGCTCAACTTCGTGGAGATACAGGTTGGTTGACATGCTCTTTAGACGGCAACGAACGGCGCTACCGTTCCCGGCGGCGGATGTTGGCAATACTCAACAGGATGAGCACCACCGCCAAGCCCAGCGCAAAAAACGTGAACGGAATCCACGGTGAGATAAATGGGATGTTGACTGGCCCCGACGCAAAACCTCCCGTGTAGTTGTAAACCGGCACGGTGAAATAAAAGAGCGTCTGCTGCGCAACGAGGATGGCCTCGGTCGCAATCATCGTGGCGACGGGATTGGTGGCGATGAGCAGGCAGAAGAGATAGTAAAGCAGTATCTGCACTTCAATCGGTATGTTGCCGTAGCCGCCAAAGATCGGCCCGCCGAAGATGGCAAGCGGGAAGAGCAACGTCGGCAGGCCGAGTGTCATCAGCAGCACGAAGGCATAGGTCAGCACGGTCGCGCCCAGCGTGCGGCGCATGATCGAAGAGAAAAAGATACCGGCGGCGCTGAACAAAAATGACGTTGCCATGAGCAGCAACGTGGCGACCACCACTTCCTCCACCGCGACGCCGCCGAGCAGAAAGGCCAGACTTTGCAACGGCAGCGCAGCCAGCAGCAGCAGAAAGACATACGACAACGCCGAGAACAACTTGCCCATCACAAAAGCGCGCTCGGTGAGCAACGTGGTGCGCAGCAGATCATACGTCTGCCGCTCGCGCTCCCCGCTGATGGCGCCGACCGTGAACGCCGGGGTGATGAAACATACGAGCAACGTCTCGATGCCCACTACCCCGCCGAAGACAAACTTGCCCAGCAACTGCCGGTCGGGCACGGAATAGGTGCTGCTCAATGACGATGTGTACACGGTATAAAGCAGCGTGACGAAACCGCTCATCAACAGCAGATAGACCGTGAGCACGATGAAAGCCCGCGCGCCGCGCATCCGGCTGCGCAACTCTTTCGTGGAAACCGGGTTGAGCGCGAGCCAATCGCGCAACGAGCGACGCGGCGGCTTGCGCGGTACGGTTGGATGCGGGGCAGTAGCGGCGATGTCGGTCATTGTTAGTCTGACAGTCAAGTGGTCGAGTAGCCGAATAGTCAGGTAGTCCGCGACTACCAGGTTACTCGACCACAAGACTACGAGACTATGCCTTGAGTCACCTTCATAAACACATCTTCCACGTCGTGCAACGTCTCGGTGAAGCGCACAATGGATAGCCCGCGCTCCACCAATTCTTTGAGAAAGGCGCTGACGGCGGCATCATCGCCGGTGAAGTCCACTTCGATCACCGTGCGGTCGCCGGGCGTGTCGGTCACGCGCACATCGAGCACGCTGTCGCGGCCAAAGATGGCGGACTGCGCCGACTCCACCGCATGGTCAAGCAGCACGATTTGCAACGTGCGGTGCGGCGTCACCCGGCGCTGCATTTCTTTCAAACTGCCTTGCGCCACCAACTTGCCCGCCTCCACAATCCCCACCTGGGTACAAATCTCGGCCACGTCGGCGAGGATGTGCGTGGAGAAGAAAACGGTCTTGCCGAGGCGGCTCAACTCCATCAACAGTTCGCGGATTTCGATGCGGGCGCGCGGGTCGAGGCCGGAGGCGGGTTCGTCGAGAATCAACACCTGCGGGTCGTGGGCGAGCGTGCGCGCCAGGCACAGCCGCTGCTTCATGCCACGCGAAAGTGTATCCACCTGGTCGTTGCGCCGATGAGCGAGGTCCACCAATTCGAGCAAGTCAGTGATGAGGGCAGCCCGCTGCGCTTCGGGGATGCCGTAACACGCGGCGAAGAAATCGAGATACTCCCACACCGTCATATCGTCGTACACGCCGAAGAAATCCGGCATGTATCCGATGGCGCGGCGCACGCTCTTGGGCTGGCGGCGCGCGGAGTAGCCGGCCACAAAGGCATCGCCCGAGGTCGGCTCGAGCAGCGTCGTCATCATCCGCATCGTCGTGGTCTTGCCCGCCCCGTTCGGCCCGACGAAGCCGTAGATGGCGCCTTGCTCGACGCTCAAGTTCAAATCGCTGACGGCGGTGAACTTGCCGTAGCGCTTTGTGAGTCCCTTGGTCTCAATAATAATCGGCATCACGTATCACGGTTCGACTGTGAGCACAAACTCAAACGACGTCAGCGAAATACTGTCCGGCCCGGCGTTGGAGAGGCGCGCGCGGATTTCGCCGCCCGGCCCGACAAATCGTTCCGGCTCTGAGACGGTGTGCGTGCCATACGCCGGAACATCCAACTCCACCCACGCTTCCTGCGAGAAATCCCACACCGCTACGCCCGGCGTCACCGTCGTCGATCCGCTCGCGCCACCATAGCTGCTGCCGAAAATACTCAGCGTCAAGTCCTGCACCTGGCTATAGTTCACTGTCTGCACAGGATTAAAGCGCAGCGTGAAGGAGTCGTTGACGTACAGCGTCGTGTCATAGGGCGAAGCGGTGGAACCGCTTACGCCAGTGGAGAGCGGCGTCCACGTCATCAACCCCGGCGGCACCGTGATGGCCCCACCGCCGAAATCAAACACCGAGTTCAGCGCCACCAAATACACACTGGCGTTTTCGGTTTCAAAACCGGCGTTGAGGATGCGCGCGGAAGCGGGGGCCTCCTCTGTCCAGCCCGCAAGGTACACACCGGAGCCGCGCCCGACGCTGGAGTAGCCGGTGTAGGTGTTGATAGCGGCCGAGAGCAGCGAGTAGCGGCGATAGCTCTCGCGGTCGTTGTAATACGCGGTGTTGCCAACGATGTCATCAATGGTCGTATCGTAATAGCCCGGATAGTATGTGGAGCCATAGGGCGTGCCCACACCACTGGCGGACGGCGCGATCGTGCCGTTGGGCGCGGGAGAGGCGCGTACATTGGTCAACAACATCGAAATTTGCTGCGTTTGCCCGGGACCAAAATCCCCCAGCCGCAGCGCGCCACCGGGGGCCAGCAGCACCGCATCTTTCAATGTGAGCGTGCTCTGATTCGTGATCTCACCGATGAGTTGCGCCACCGTGCCGTTCACTTCAATGCGCAGATTAGAATCAAAGCGCGGCGCGGGCACGAAGCCCTGTGCGGCGAAGCCCTGGACCGAGGCGATGTCGGTGCGAATGCCGGAGAGCTGCGTGCTATCACCCTGCTCCACCGTCAGCGCGGCGGGCACCGGGCCGCCGGTGTTCGGCATCTGTCGCGCCAAAAAGCCGGGCGCGAATTCCACCGTGTACGTCGTGCGGCGCGGCGAGAACACGCCGACCGCCTGATCCACACGCGCCTGCTCGGCGTTCGGCCAGACTTGCACGATGGAAAGTTGATGCAGGATGGCCTGCCCGCCTACGACGAAGTAACCGATGATATAGGCGGTGACGCTGAACAGCGTCACAATCACCGGAATGGTGAACCACGCCAACTCGCGGCGTTTGATCAACCGCAGCGCGAGGTAGTTGAGCGGCCCGACGATGACGAGATAAAAACCGAGGAAGCCGCAGATGAGCAGCGGATTGGGCAATTGCAGATTGGGCAGCGCGGCCACCGCGGTCTGGGCTTGCCCCCAATTCGTCATGCCATACGCCCAACTGGGCCGGTCGAGCGGCGCAGCCAGCACGCGACGGAACAGCGCTTCGAGACCGGACCAGCCTTTGAGCGGCGCGAAGGCCGGGTCGGCGGCGAAGTACACGATTTGCCCAAAGCCCAAACGGCGCGCGGCGACCAGGGGCGCGCCATCGGCTTCCACCAAGGTCACTGCGTCGGGTGCGAGAGAGCCGGTAGCGATGATGACCTCCCCGGCGGGTACATCGCTCACACCGGCGAACGTCGCCAGCTGAGCCGCATCCGTCAACGTTTGTGTGCCATCGGGAACGAATGGCAGCAAAGCCTGCACACCCGCCGCCGTCTTCTGCCACGCCGGGCCGCCCATCACCAGTAACTGCCCGCCACCGGTCACCCAACTCGCTAACGCCGCGCGCTGCTCGGCAGAGAGCGCGCCGGTGTCCACATCCGACAGCACGAGCACATCGAGCGCCTGCCAGGCAAAGCTTTGCGCTGGCAAATCGGCGACGTCGAGTTGGGCGACGTAGGACGCGCCGTTGAAGGGCGTCACCTGCAAGAGTTGATTGAAAGCCGAGGGGCTGCCAGCCAGCACGCCGTAGAGCAAACTGCCCGTGGCCAGCGCCGTGACGCGCGCGTTGATGGCTTGCAGTTCCTTGCCTTCACTGCGTAGCACGATCTTGAGCGTATTGGCCGGGCCTTCGGGTGCGACGTGGAGAAAAAATTCGCGACGTGATTGGGTGGGGAGTTCAAGCGCGCGCGTGAAGAGGGTCTGGTTGTTGGTGTAGCCGCGCGGGTTGTCGATCTCGAGCGCGCCGCTGATGTCCGGGCCGTTGTTCTCGACCGTCACGCGCACCGGCAGCCACAGGCCATCCTTGTAATACCCATCGAAGCCGGCTCGGACTGCAATGACAACGCCGGAATTTTGTTGTTCGGTCGGCGCTGCGAAGCCGGACCGCGCGCCAGCCATGCCCCCAGCCAATATGCACATGGCAAAGAGCCAGCGAAATACCTGCGAACCGATGTGTGGGGCTTTCAACGTTTTACCTCGTCCCGCAGACGACTTAGCTACCCGGCCCGTTCCTCTGAGGTTGTACCATGCTGAGAACATTCGGTCAAACAAGAGTGTGATGAGAACGCGAATATCCGCCAACGGACTAGCAACGGACGAACGGATGAGAACGGACATACATTCAAGTCCGTTTGTCCGTTTCATCGTCCGTTGACGACCACCCGCGCCGAACCGCGTACGGTCAAAGCCAGTGTGTATTCACCGTCACCAGTCTCGGTCGCCTTGAGCGTTTGGCCTTCGGTGGTGATGGAGTAGGGCGCGGCAGGCAGCGCCAGCGTCACCCAGCCCTCAGCCGTGCGGCCCAGTTCAATCGTAAACCGGAGCATGTCACCATTAGCCGACCATTGTGTCACCTCGCCGCCCTGTGAGAAATGAAAAGAGGAGGCGATGAGGGCCGGGCCGGCGGTGACGCGACGGAGCGCGAGCAAGTGAGCACCGTGGGGTGGGATGGAGACGCTATCCAGGGGGACATCGGATCCCAATCGGTGGACGGCGCCCCCCCAGAAATCAGCAACCCAATACGCGCCAGGCTCCAGTCCCAGGTCAGCCAACTCCAATTTGCGCGCGCGTGGGACGTCATCCCAATTGAACAGCCCGGCGAGCAGCCACTCACCCGTCGCGTTCTTCATCTTCATTGTCAGTGTGTTTGGCGTGCCGTCGCGCAGCCAATCGCGCGCGCGCGCGCTGACGTTGAGCACCGGCATCAACGCTTCGATGTAACGATACCGCTCGGGGTTGAGGCGCGACATATCATCGCTAACCAAAAACATCCCGCCGCTCAGGGCGATGACGGTGGCGAGACAGCGTACCTCAGCCTCGGTGAGCTTGGTGGCTTCGTCGCGCACCAGTAAACAATCGGGGTCGTTGAGCCACCATCGGCGGTGCAGCGGCGCGCGGCTGATGATATTCTGTACGGCGTTGCGCGCGCTGACAAAACCCAGTTCTGTCTCAAGCCAGCGGTTGAGCATCGGCGAAAAAAACTCCGGGTGCCAGTTCGGCGCGACATCGGTGCTGATGCGCATGCCATCTACCAAACCAATCGCCGGGCCAAGCGGGCAGCCGCAGCCGAGCAGAAATGTTTCCGGCCCGGCGGCGTCGCGGATATCCTGCAAAGCCAGGCGCATGGCTTGCGCGCGTGTGAGTGATGGATCGTAACGTTGGCCCTCCAGCGCAGCCGCGTACAGAAAATCGAGTTTGAGATATGGAAAGCCCCAGTCGTTCACCGCTGTCTCAATCAACTGATGCGTGTGTTCACGCACGCCCGGATGCGTGGGGTCGAGCGCGTAGCACCACCGAACCCAGTTGAAGCCGGCGCTCACCCGGTCGCCCCGCTCGTCGCACAGAAACCATTCAGGTTGCGCCTCACTCAATCGCGCATCCGAGCGCACGATGTACGGCGCGAGCCACAGACCGGGCGTGTGGCCGTGCGCGCGGATCTGCTGCGCCAGCCAGCGCAGACCGCGCGGAAACGTGGGTTTGGCCTCGAACCAATCGCCCACCTGAGCTTGAAAACCATCATCCACCTGAACGAAGTCGAGGGGCAACCGTTCGCGTGCGCGCGTCATCGCACTCAGGTTGTTGACGATATCGGTTTCGGTGACGCGGTCGTAGTAGTGATACCACGAGCACCAACCGACCGGCGTGCGTAGGGGCACGCGGGCATTGTTCTCACGCGCGGCGGCATCGAGATACACGCCGAGCGGGTCCTCAGCTTGTGGTTGCATAAATTGCACGTACGCCCAATCCGTGATTCGCTCCGCGCCGGGCAGAACGGGCACGCCATCGCCGTGCGCGGTCAGCCGCAGATAGGGCGCACCGGCGTCAATCAGCAGCGTTTCGATGTGGCCGAACTGCTCATGCTGCGACAGAAATCCCACCACCAAACCGGTGTTGTGCGCCCAATCATTGATGGCGGCGAACATGTCGCTGGTGAAATGGCCGAGGCTGTCCACCATCGGGTTGCGCAAATTGAACATCTTCGGCCCATCTAATACACGCAACCGCGTCAACGGCGAGCGCATGCCGGCCTTCAACGCGCCGGTGAAACTCCACGATTGATAGCCGTTGGAGAAGAAGGCCAGGTGCTGTGCGCCGGGATGCAAATGGAGGCAGGAGGGATTAGGGATTAGTGAACCGAAGCGCGAACCGATCACCGCGAGATTCAGGTCATGTAGAGTGAAAGGCTGATGTCCGACGTTTTCGAGCTGCATGCGCCACAACAGAAAGGGTTGTGACTCGGGCAAGGCGAATTCCAGTACGAGTTGAAAATGGCAGCGCGCCGAGTCGAGGCTGGGCGTTAGCGAAGCGGTCAGCGTTCGCAACGGTCCGTGGGCCGAGTCAAATTGAAACGACTCCTTGAGTTGCACATCGCGCACACGCCCATCCCACTTCAGCCGCCCGCCCGAATCGCGCAGCCGCACGCCACAGCGCACGCCATTCAGCAAGGGGAACTCAGTGTTGAGTGTTCTCAGACCCCACCGTGCGGTGTTTGGGTCGAAGTCGAAATGCAAAAACGAATTCGAGAGGCCGGGCATACAATGATTGTATGTGGCTGAGGCAGCAGTGAGCAGGATGAAAGAGTTGGAAAGTCGGGGGTGAGGGCTCTACGGCACCCAATACAATCGGTTCAGGTCGGTGCTGACGACGCTGGCCTCCACCCACTGGCCGAGGCGTTCCATCCGCCCAAGGTACGCTGCCGGCCCGCGCACGGCCACCCAACCGCCAAAGTTCAACGGCACGATGCCGTCCGCCGCCATCCACTCGCCGTTATAACGCCGCGCAATGTGCACGTGCGTGCCAGTAGCCGAGCCGCCCTCACACGACGGATGCCCGATGGGGTCGCCCTGCTTCACGCGTGTGCCCGCTCGCACCAAGTTGGCCTCGGCCATGTGAAAGTAGAAAATCTCCCAACCTGTGCCTTCGTAGCCATCGCCATCGAGATCGAGAACGACCGTGGAGTCGCCGGCGCGCACGATGACGCCGTCGGCCACTGCGCGCGTGTACTCGGCGCTGCTGCCGCAGCCGCTGATGCCGGCCGGCGCGAAGTCCACCGCCGCCCACGGCACCAACCGCCCCCACGCCGGGTGCGGCCCACCGGTGAAGGTCCAAATTCGATTTGGCTCAAAGGGCAATGTCAACGCCGGTTGGGTTAGCTCGCCCGTCAACACGTCCGGCGGGTTTTGCCACACATCGCCCCACAGCGTGCGATATGTGGCCGCAAAACCATCCGGGCCAACGGCTGCATCGAATTCCTCACGTGGCACGATCTTCGAGATGAGATGCTGCACCGCCACCGTGCCTGCGTTTTGATAGGAGTCAATCCGCACGCGATAGGTATCGGGCAGAGAAATTTCGGTGGCTGAGCCGGTACGGTACCCGTAATAGCCTTCGGTCAATTGCTCGGCCACCCAGATCATCTGCAAATACCAATCGCTGCGCGCCTCACGCGGCAACGCGCCGAAAGGTTGGCCGGCGGCCTGCGGGTTGGTCAGCGCGCCGCTGCGCCACTCCATCAGCGCCAGCAGCAATTTTGGATTGATGGAGTATTGCCGCGCGACGTAACCAATTGTCGCCGCCGCATCGCGTTGCTGCCGGTTGACGAAGGCCGAATAGCGTTTGACCGGGCCGGGCTGCAGCTCCAGATACGCAGCAATGCTGAACGCCTTTTGTGCCGGGCCGTACACCAGCTCGCTATCGGGGATGATTTTGAACGGCGTGCCGCCGAGCGGCAAATAATAAGATGGGATTTGCAGCGGCATGCCCGAAGGCAACGTCGTCGTCACCGGCAGGCCTGGGTTCGCAGCAAGGATTTCTTCGATCGTGGTGTTGAAGCGTTTGGCGAGTACGACCACATAGTCGCCGCTTTGCGTGGTGTACGGCAGTTTCTCGCCCGGGCCGAAGAGTGAGCGAGTCGGCACCGGCGTTGCCCCAGAGTAGACATCCGGCGTTTGAAACGCAGCCACGGCGGCGCTAGTCGGGCTGGCCTGCGGCGGCGGCGTGGCAGGCAACACCGGGTCGGCGGCGTTGGCAGTGACGAAAAAAAACGCCGACACCATGGCCGCGACGATGACCACCCCGCAGCCCACACTGGTGACGAGCCGCCAGCGATTGCGTCGCTGCCCGATGTAGCGCCGTGACTCGCGTCCAAAGAATGGATTGTCCTGCATCAAAATTCTCGCCAGCCATTCATCGCCGGGAAACGAATTTCCGAGCTAGCTGCTGCGCCGGATGAATCCGGCTTGTTTCCAGCCCGCTTCGACGGGCGTAGCCTGGTAGCCCCGTGATTGATCGTCGGAGGAACTGCCGTGCCATCAACGCGACGATGTGAGACACCTTCCTTCACGCCAGTGTGCCTGCGACCCGTTGACTGAATTCAGCAACGACGCGCCGTGCTTCCTCATACTTGTCCGGGGGAACCGGCATGACGAGGCTGTAATGAAACGACGAGCCACCTGACGAACGGCTGTTGGGCCAATTGATGACTCGATATACGAATCGCAACTTCGGATGTAGACCCTCTTCATAAGTGACATGGAGTAGTTGTCGGCTACCTCCAACTAACTGGAAGTACACATCGTCTTTGTAAACACCCTTATGGCCTATATACACGTACACAACTTTCGGCTGGTTCTGTTCATCCACCGCATAATACCAGTGTGCGATCAGCGTTTTGCCTGAGAGCAGGCTGTCCACCTCGGTTATCTGAGGGTAGACCAACACAAAGGCCATCAAGAACAGAATACCGACGAGGCCACTCAATGTAGCCACAATGCGGAGAAAAAAAGCACTACCCTGCCCGCCATCGAAACCTGTTATGGAGTCCGCAACACC
>JBQTJD010000931.1:0-9993 GCA_052387475.1 Anaerolineales bacterium
TTTACGGTGTTTTTTTATTTGCCGACATACCTCGCGCTCATAACCTGCGGGTCAGTGGTTCCAATCCTGGCGAGGGTGCGATTCGAACGCACTACGCGGTCCAACTTAGCTAGTCGTCCCTGAAAAACGGAAAAGAGCGAATGGTGAAGCTGGGAAAGGCGGACGTCGTTGAAAACCGGCTCCCAGGAACTGCGTGACAGAGCGGCCAAAGCTTGTGAAAATAGGCCGCAGGATGACCACGACCCCGTCTTCCAAACCGAGCGGCTTGCCGCTGCGTGAGTTGCTCGATCCGACCCATCCGTTGGTGAAGCTGAGGCAGGCCCTTGACTGGGAGGCCTTCACCCAGGCCTTTGGGCCGCTGTACGCCGAAGCCGGTCGCGGCAGTGTGCCGGTGCGGGTCATGGTAGGGTTGCATTATCCCAAGCACACCTGCAACGAGAGCGACGAGAGTGTGGTGACCAAGTGGGTCGAGAACCCGTACCGGCAATACTTCTGCGGCTGTGAGACGTTTCAACATGAACTGCCGTGCCATCCGACCGTCTGGTGAAATGGCGCCAGCGGATCGGGACGACCGGGATCGAGACGTTGTCGAAGACCATTCTGCAGGCGGCGTTGAAGGTGCAAGCTCTGCCGCGCGCCGATCTCAAACAGGTGACGGTCGACACAACCGTGCAAGAGAAAGCGATTGCCTTTCCGACCGATGCCCGGCTGTATCACAAAGCGCGTCGAACCCTGGTGCACGTGGCCAAAGCCAACGGGCTCAAACTGCGCCAGACCTATGCCCGTGTCAGCCCGCGCCTACTGCAACAACAGAGCCGCTATGCCGCCGCTCGGCAAATGAAACGTGCCGCCCATCAAACTCGCAAATTGCGCACGCTGCTGGGGCGGGTCATTCGCGATGTCGAGCGCAAATGTCCCCAGCCGCCCGAAGCCTTGCAGACCGTTCTGGAGCGCGCCCGCCGGATCCATACCCAACAACGCGACCCGGGCGACTACTGTCGCACACCCAAGCTGTACAGCGTGCACGCCTGGAAGTGGAATGCATGGCCAAGGGCAAGGCCCACAAGCGGTACGAGTTCGGCTGCAAAGTCGCCGTCAGTAGCACCACCCGCAGCAACTGGCTGGTGGTGATCACGCGCTTCACGGCCAAAGTCTCCGCGGCGGTCAAACAACTCTTCCAACGGCGCAATGCGATTGAACCCATTATCGGCCATGCCAAAAGCGATCATGGCCTGGCCCGCAATTACCTGCGCGGCACCCACGGCGACTTGATCAATGCCCTGCTCGTCGGGTGTGGCTTCAATATCGCCAAGCTATTGCACTGCTTCGCCCACGCTCAACCCGCGTGGATTTGCGCATGATCAACCGCTTTTCAGGGACGACTATGTTAGAGTCCATCGTGACTTTCCTTGGTGCAGTGCGGTGGTTTGGCAACTCCCGCTTTACCAAGAAAGGTCGTTTTCTTCAACTCCCCCTCACGCTGACTTTGCACATGCCCTGGCCTCACCACGATCGGGTATTGACTGCCACAATACACCGTGTTGATCCTGATGCTCGATACTGACAATGGTTAGATAAGGTCTTAATACACCCACTAAGCGCTATTTCCGCACGGCGAGACAGCCGTTATGCGCCTCTCCTCGCATCCCCAGGTTAGCCCTATCACCGTGTATTTGGTGCTGGTGGCCGCCTCTTTGATTGAGTGGGGTGTTGCCTCTGTTCCCCGCGTCAAATCGCTTCAAACAGCACCGTTGCTGGACCTGGCTGGCGCCAAGGCCAGCTTGATCGTGCTGTACTACATACTTTGGAACCACGACCGCCGCTTGTATGCCGGGTATGTTGCTGGCGCTCGGGTTTGGAATTGTACGCATTCTGATGTTATTATCGTGGCGCATCTGCCATCGTTTCCATTTTGCGAACTTGAAAGAGGAGGGCCATGCGCCGCTATCTGCCTTCACTGATTGTGGTATTCGGTCTGCTTGTGTTTAGTGGCATCGCGATCCTGATCTCTCAGACGAGAGGCGTCAGTCCAGATACGAGTACGCTGGACGGGGTTTCACTGATCTGGGCCGGCGCCATCGCTGCATTGGTCGGCGTGGGGATTGTGGGCGCTGTCTTCGCGGCGGCGATTTACTTTATCGCCGGGGTGTTCTCGGAGGAGAGGGCGACGACGCCAGCCAAAGAGGCTGAAGCAGCGCCCAGGCCGGCTCGCGTCGAGAAGAAAACCGAAGCCATCCCAGCCGTCCCGCTATCCAACCCTCGCTCGCTGACGATCTTTTTGGTCGTCATCGCTGTGGGCCTCCTCCTCTTCCTGCTTCTTCGCGCCCTTTCGACCAACGTGCCCCCCGGTTATCCGCTGGATCGCTTGCCCGATCTCTCAGCAGTGCTGGTCGAGTTAGGCGGAATCCCGGTGACTCAGGGTATGGCGATTGGGGTTGCGGTGTTGTTCGTCCTCGGTGGTGTCGTGGTCATGGGGGGTGTGCTGGCGACAGTCACCGCGCGCCTGGGAAAGCAGACTCAGGTAGAAGAGGCGCGAGCCAAGGCTAAGGCCACGGCTCAGGCAGCCCCGAAAGCGCCAGCGGCAAGGCCGGCGCCAACAGCCAGGCCCGCCGCTGAGGCGAAAGCGGCTGCCCCAGCGGTTCCGCTGTCCGATGACCGCTCGCTGGCCGTTTTCTTCATCGTCGTCATTGTGGGGGTGGTCGGCTTCTTGCTGTTCCGCTGGCTCAGCACAGGCACGCCGCTGGGCTATATACCCGTCTTTGAGGGGCCGCGAGATGTTCCCCTCTTCAAACTGGCCGGCGAGCCGGTGCCGGGCTGGCCGGAATTCCTGCCTGGCCCGGGCCACACCGTGACCGCTTTCCAGGTCTTCGCCCTCGGGCTGATAAGTTTGCTTGTGGCGGTGGCGGCAGTGGGGATTGCCCTGGTGCGGCGAGTAGCGCTGGTCACCGAAGTCAGACCAGCCTCACGATACGCCGTCTTGCTGTTTGTCGTCGCCCTAGGGATGGTGGTGGGCTGGGTGGCCCCGGCGATTGCCAGCGTGACAACCGCTCAGCGCGCTGTGGAAGCGACCCAGCTTGCAGCCGCCTGGACGCCGACTCCCATTCCCCGTCCCACGTCCACGCCGATGCCTCCGCCGGATGAAGTGTTCGCGCAATTGCCCCCCGGCGACCCCGCGAACGGCGAAGCGCTATCGACGGCCAATGCCTGTGTGACCTGCCATGTGGCCGGCGTTGATCCGAATGCCCCGCTGCCTGGCCCATCCTGGCTGGCGGCCAACTCACCGGACGGTAAAGGCCTCGCCGATCGTGCTCAAGAACGCTGGCAGGAGGCGGGCTACGCGGGCACAGCGAAGAGCGCCGAAGGCTATCTGGTCGAAAGCATCCTTGCCCCCAACGCCTACGTCGTCCAGGGCTTCCAGCCAGGCATCATGCCAGCCACGTATGCCGCGCTTTTTAAGCCGCAGGATCTCGCCGACATCGTTGCATACATGCTCACGCTGAAGTAGCGCGGGAGCGCCATCAGCGCGTGAGCGGTTGAGACCGACGTGGTTTTAGGCGAAGCTTCGCTTCGCACAACCGCGTCGGTCTTTTTTTGGCCGTTACGGATTGACGGTGAGCGTGCCGACCATGCCGGCCTCTTTATGGCCCAGCACATCACAGTAAATCATATAAGTCCCCGCCGTATCGGGTGTAAAGGTCAGCGTGGCGGTCTGCCCCGGCTGCACCTTGTCACTCTTTACATTGAGCTCGTCGATGAGGAAGGTGTGCTCCAGGGCACCCACATTCTCGAATTTAATAGACACCGGTTGCCCGACCTGGGCCGTGAGGGTGACAGGGTCATAGCTCATGGCACCGCCCGACTCGCCCGCCTTAACCGTCACGTTCAAGGTGGAGGGGCCACAGCTTGCCAGCACTAAAGCGAGCACAAATCCTGCAGCGATGATGAGAGTCCGTTTGTTGTTCATGGTAAGGTGCCTCAATTGGGATAGGAGTCTGCCCCGGCGGAGGCAAGCCCAATGCTTACCTGGCGCAGGAGCCTGTTTCTGTTGTTGGCCTGACTTTCAGAGCGACTCAAGGCGCGGATGATGATGATCAGCGCAGCCATCACGTACATCATGGTGCCGGGGATCCACATGATGATGCCAGCCAACACCTGATCCTCTATGACACTCATCCCCCCCAGGCGCGGGACCACGCGGATGTAGTAGGGATACAGTGGGGCATCGGCCAGAGCGATAATCACGCCGGGGATCATGTTGGCGACCCCGGCCGCCACCAGGTAACCGGCGCGCGCCAGCTGAGACAACCGGCTATGAATGCGCGGGCTGGCGCGAACCACGTGCCACCACAACAGCATCGCCGTGCCGAAGAAGGTCACGTGTTCGGCATCGTGCACCCAGCCGGAGCCTTGGGCAGCACTATACATGCGCGGGTCATGCCAGCCCCACAAGATGGCAACGAAGGCGAACCAGACCAATGCCGGTCGAGTGGCCCAGCGGAGCGCGCGGCGCAGAGTCGCGTCCGCGGAAAAGAACTTCTGGCCCAACTGTCTGCGGCCCGGCAGTCCCCAGATCACGAACGGAAACGGATTGGCCAGCAGGAGCAATGGCGGAACGATCATGACCATGACCAGATGTTGAATCATGTGCACGAAAAAAAAGTCTGCACCCCAAACATCCAGCGCGGACATCAGCGCCACGGCCAGCAGGGTCAGACCGCCGAGAAAAGCCGCCAGCCGCCAGCCCGCCGCCAATCGCAACTGACCCCGCACGCGCAGGCGCAGCCAGCCGGCTGTGAAGAGCAGGCCGGCCACCACCAACACTCCGATCACATCCGGGCGGAAATCCCACGTCGTCAGCAGCGTCGGCAGCCGCATCACCATTTTCCTTCAGCCAGTCGCCGCGCCGATCAGATACAGCGCCGGATAGAAGAAGACCCACACCACATCCACGAAGTGCCAGTAGATGGCGCAGAATTCAACGCCCCAGTGATTGTGGGAGGAGTAGCCGCCGGCACGCCCCTGCCAGTAAACGACAAAGATGATGATCACGCCCGTCAGGACATGCAGCGCGTGCATCCCCGTCATCCCGTACAGCACCGCCCCGAAGACGCCATCGGTGGGCCGCACATGATGGGCCTCCCCCTCCAGCCACGGAGGCTGCACTGGGATCACGCCCCACTCGAAGATGACGACGCCGAGCAGGAACACGGCGCCCAGCACGCCGGTGATGAGCAGGCCAACGAGGAAGTTGCGGCGATCGTCGTGCGCAATGGCTACTTCAGCCCGGTTCATGAAAAAGCTGCTGATCAAGAGTACAGTGGTGATGATGAAACCGAGAGTCTGATCCAGGTTCGGACGGGCGTCGCCCCACAGGTAAAAACGCACCACCAGAAAGCCGCCGAACATGAAGACCTCGGTCACCAGGAACAGCCACAGGCCGAGGCGGTTAAATTTCAAACGGTTGTGAGCGGCGGGCTGCGCCGCGTGACCCGCAAGGGTAGCCATCAGTGCGCCTCCTCATTCCACAGGCTGGCAATGTGCATAAAGATCCACAGGATCAGGCCGGCCTTGGCCACGGCGATGATGAGCAACAACACCGCGGAGCCGGACGTGGCCGTGCTCACGCCCAGTTCCACAATCGTCAGCACAGCCAAAACCAAGAGCGTGATGATACCGCGATTGTAGGCGGCAGCTTTCTTTCTCTGCTGGTCGGGCGTACGCGTCATTTCTACCTCCTCGGTAAGCGGGTGATTACACCACTAGGGTTCGCGGCGGGAGCACTGAGATGGGAATAACCACCTCCCATCTTGTCAAGCGATTGGCGCACATGCAAACAGCCTCAGTCGCTGGCTGGCGCTGGCGCTGGGGCGCGCGCGGCGGGCGCCTCCACCCCGTGCGGAACAACGCCCAATCCATAATCGTACGGGCCGTGAGTGACGACCGGCGGGGCCGCGAAATTGTGGATCGGCGGCGGCGAGGTCGTTTGCCATTCCAGAGTGAGCGCGCGCCACGGGTTATCGCTGGCTTTCGGGCCGAACGCCCAGCTCAGAACGGCGTTGACCAGGAACGGCAGCACCGAGATGCCCAGCAGGAACCCGCCCACGCTCGACAACTGGTTGATGAACTGAAACTGAGGGTCGTACTCGGCGACGCGGCGCGGCATGCCGCTCAGGCCGAGCAAGTGCTGGGGCAAAAACGTCAGGTTGAAGCCGATGAAGTTGAGCCAGAAATGCAGCTTGCCCCAGGACTCGCGGTACATGCGGCCGGTGATCTTGGGGAACCAGAAGTAAAGACCGGCATACAACGCAAAGACGCTGCCGCCAAAGAGGACGTAGTGGATGTGAGCCACAATGTAATAAGTGTCGTGAACGTGGAAGTCCACCGGCACAGCCGCCACCGTGATGCCGCTCAGCCCGCCGATGACGAACATCCCCACGAAGCCGAGGGCGAACAACATCGGCGTGCGCAGTTCCACGCGCCCGCCCCAAACGGTGCCAAGCCAGTTGAAGATCTTGATCCCGGTCGGCACACCGATCGCCATGGAAGACCCCATGAACGAGATGAGCAGGGCGGGGCTTAAGCCGACGGTGAACATGTGATGGCCCCACACCAGGTAACCAAACAGGGCAATCGCCATGGATGAGGCGGCAATGGCTTTGTATCCGAATATCGGCTTGCGGCTAAACACGGGCAGAACTTCCGAGATGATGCCCATCGCCGGCAGGATCATGATATACACCGCCGGGTGCGAGTAGAACCAGAACATGTGCTGCCACATCACCGGGTCGCCGCCTGCCTCGGGCCGGAAGAACGTCGTCCCTAACGTCCGATCGAGCAATTGCATGATCAACGCCGCTGCCAGCACCGGCGTCGCCCCCACCACCATCACCGAGGTGGCGATCATCCCCCAGCAGAACAGCGGCAGACGGCCCAGCGTCAGCCCCGGCGCGCGCATAAATGCGAGCGTGACCAGGAAATTGATCGCGCCGAACATGGAAGAAAAGCCGAGGACGAGCACGCCGATGAGCCACAGGTTCTGACCGCTCGGGGCCTGGAGGCTCAACGGTGGATAGGACGTCCAGCCGGCGTTCGCCTGACCGACCAGGAAACCGGCCACGATGATCAGCCCGCCGAGCAACAGCATCCAGAAGCTCACGGCGTTCAGGCGCGGGAAGGCCATATCGTCCGCTCCGATCATCAGCGGGATGAGGTAGTTCCCGAACCCGGCCAGTCCCGGGATCACCCACAGGAAGATCATGATCGAGCCGTGGATGGTGAACAGCACGTTGTATGTGCCGGGGTCGAAGTCTGCGGCCGGCGTGAGCAGCTCATAGCGGATGAGCATGGCGAGCAATCCGCCCAGGAGGAAGAAGAAGAAGGTCGTGACGAAATACTGGATGCCGATGACCTTGTGATCGGTGTTGAATGTGAAGTAATCGTGCCAGGTGATGGCGCCGTGGCGGACAAACCCGCGCCGGGCATGGGTAGGGACGGTGTGAGTCGTATCGGTCATGCGCGGCTCCTATTTTTGTTCGAGCAGGAACGTCACTAGCGTGTCAAGATGCACTTGTAACATTCGGTCGCCGAAATCCAGAGGCATCACGCCGGGCTGGCAGGCGCCCGTTGGACAATCGGGGACGACGAAGGCGTTGGGGTTGAGGATGGACTCGCGCAGGTAGTCCTCGGCGGTTTGACCTGGCACGCGCGTCGCCGCCGTCGTCCCCATCCCATCCAGGCTCGGGCCGACTGGGCCGGTGGCGCCGATGGCAGTGAGCACGTGGCAGGCGTTACAGCCGAACCGCGTAAACAGTTTAACCGGGTCAGGCGGGCCGGCCGCCAGCTCCTGCTGCTCCAAAACCCATTTGTCGTAATCGGCCCGCGTCTGCACGACCACGTAGCTGATGAGGCCCATGCGGCCATGTCCCACGCCGCACAACTCGGCGCAGACGATGCGATGCTGGCCGATAGCGCTGGCCGTGACGTACAGTTCCGTCTCGCGTCCGGGAATCGCGTCTTGCTTGATGCGGAAATTTGGCACCCAGAAGGAGTGCAGCACATCGGCCGAGGTGATCTTCAACCGGACCGGCTGATCCAGCGGGAGATACAGGTCCGGCGAGGTAATATCCAGACCCGGATAACGAAACTCCCACGAAAACTGGCGGCTGACGACCTCGACCGTCATCGCCTGCGCGGGAGGCGCCTCGGTCTGGGCGAAGATTTGAAAGCTGTACGTGCCAAGCCAGGCGACGATCAGGGTTGGGATGAGCGTCCAGGCAATTTCCAACCGATTGCTGCCCTGCAGTGGGATGCCATCGCTTTCGTCCCCGGGCCGGCGCCGGTAACGCAGCGCCACATACACCAAAAATCCTTCGACGAGCAGAAAGATGGCCGCGGCGATGCCAAGCATGGTGTTGAAGAGCAAATCGACCTGAGCGGCGCGGTCGGACGCCTGGATCGGCATCAGCCTTACGAGCAAGCCCACCAGCAGACCAGCGACAACCAGGATGAGAGCAAAGATGGCAGCTCCCGGCCCGGCGGTACGGTGTGTGGTCAGGACCGGCTGCGCGGTGGTCACGGCCTTCACTGCGCCGGTCGCCTGATGAATCTTGCGATCCAGCCACAAGACGCCGGCAGCGAGGGATGCACCTAACGCCCCGGTGAGAATGAGGACCGCCGCGACAACAGTCAGGAAGAGCAGGAGCGGTGAGCTAATGGGCACGATTTACCTCGTCACGGGAACGGGCGCTGCACAGGTTAGCCGCGCGACGAACTTCTGAAATGTGTTGGACATGCAGGCGACCCCCAGAGTTTATCGAGATAGCGAGTCTTGTCAAATCGGCTTTGACCATAGTGATGATAACAATTGCCTCAAGCCCACGTCCTGGCAGATGGCGAGGGCGCTGAGATAGGAATAACTCACTTACGCAGCTTGGGCGACCTTAGGTGACTGTCACCGGGCAATAGAGCGACTGGAACTTCCGAGTGCAGACTGCCCAGTGACAGCCACCTTTGCGTAAGATGAGTGAGTAATTACCCAGCGGTCAAGGGCAAGCCGCAGTTCAGCGGCTGTTTTCTTTCAACACAATGTGTCATACAATTGCAAACACTCCCTCAGGAGACTAAAGCCATGTCCATCAATCTTCCCGACCCGACGTCGCCCGCAGATCAACCGCGTGAACTGGTTTGGCCGGAGTGGGTCTATCCCTACCAGGCAGGCGCAGTGGGCGGTTTGCTCGGCGGTGTGGCGATTGCCACAATCGGCCTCGCTTACGGTCTGTCATCCGGCATCTTCGCCGGCGATCTCGCCAATAGTTGGCTGCCCATCAACGTCGTCGCGGCCGTGGTGCTGCGTGATATGCAGACGATGCCGGTGGAAGAACTGGGCCAGTTCAATCTCTTCGCCGTGGTCGTGGCGGGGATGATCCATTTGATCATGTCGGTGGGTCTGGGCGAGATGTTCTCGTTCCTCTTGCCCGCGCTGCCGGGCCGTCCGCTTTACTGGGGCCCGGTGATCGGCCCGCTGTTGTGGATCGCCGCCTTCGTCGCCGCCCTGCCTATCATCAACCCGGTCATGACCGTCCACATTGAGCCGATTTCATTTGGGCTGGCCAACGTGCTCTATGGCCTGGTCCTCGGCTGGTGGATTGACCGCACGCCGATGATTCAAGTCGAACACTGACCGCACCCCGGCGGCTCTGCGAGTTCCTATGCGGCCCTCAGTTCCGGCTTTGCCGCTCGCCACATCTGCAACAAGCCTTTATATTTGCGCCGAAACTCGGCCGGGTCCTGCTGAATAGTTTCGCTAGTGAACCGCGGCAGAAGATCGGCCAGCAACGCGTCCATCTCGCCCACGGTCAGCCAATCAGGCTGCAAGTAAGCGATGACGGCGTGATAATCCGGCTCGTCACCGCGCGCGATGAGCCGGAACGCCACGCTATACGGGTCGAAGTGATAGACCTGCAATTCGCCGAACCGCCCGATTGAGCGCGCACG
>JBQTJD010000932.1:0-2694 GCA_052387475.1 Anaerolineales bacterium
CGTGATAAGCGAAGCGACTTTCACGTTCAACCCATTACCTGTCTGGTCGGTGTTAATTCAAACACCACACCGTATTGCGTATCGGTCAGGATGTCCCAATCGAATTTCTCTTTGAACTTGCGAACAACGGCAGTCGGCGGCGCGACTGTTTGCGCCGTGCCTTCCCATACTTGCGCCTGGTCGCCATCTTCCAGTGACCACGTCGCGCGGGGATTACCCTGCAAGTTCCGAGCCTTTACGCTGCCGGGCGCAGTGCAGATGTACCAACGGCCTGCGTCCTCGACAAACCAGATCGGCGCCAGATGAGGGCGGCCATCGGCCCGCACGGTGGCCAGCCAGATATTTCTTTCGGTCTCCCAGCGCGGAGCGGTATTCGCGGCAGCACCCATCGAAGAAAATTATACTCCCGCCTTCAATAGCGCGAGTATAGATTTGGATGTGTAAGAGGGATATATGCGGGAACGACTGCCTGAATGGGGAGGCGGCTAATGAGGTGGGGCATGCCCCACCTCATTAGCGTGCGGCTATTGAACGAATTCGCCGACCTGCTCGCCATTGACCAATACGGTGTAGCCACCCGGTGCGAGGCCGGTCAGCGGCACACTCGCGTCGAGCTCCTTCAACACCTGGGCGCATATCCGGTTGGGGTCCACGACCGAATACACCTCAACCGCGATGTTGCCCTGCGCGTCCGGCTGTGGCACGGCCACGCGGAGTTGATGGCATGGCGTCGGCAGCGAGCCGGTCAGTTTCAACACGGTTTGCACTGGGAAGCTTTCCAATTGCAGAAGCTCTGCGCTGTCAACGTAAGCGGTGTCACGTACAAGTGCGCTATCGCCCGGTTGCGGCGCGTATTCGGAGGTGGGCAGCGGCTGGCCCGCCGAACCTGGGGTTGGAGTGGGCGAGGGGTCATGCGTAATCACCGGCGAGGGGTCGGGAGCACTATCCGTGTTGCCGGAAGCGGGTTGTTGCGGCAGATCAATCGGGCGGCATGCGGCCAATGCCAGCGCGCCCATCAATCCCAAACTAATGATCGTATTTTTCCACATCGTTCAGACTCCTTTCAATAAGTCTACTCCAAAGACGGCCCGAACGGACACCAAGGTTCCCTCAATTCTGAAGCGCTTATGTGGATACAACTGGATAAAATGGTGTCTATGTCTGAACAGACTATCTTCGTGCCGAGCACATGGTCGCCGCAGGCCGTGGCGACACTGCAAGCCACCTTTCGGTTTCTTTTCAACCTGTTTGCCGATCTCAAAGTTTATGGAGAAGAAAACCTTCCGCCCGGCGGTGGATTTATGGTGTGCATGAATCACCTTAGCCGCTTTGATGCGCCACTGGGGTTTGTACTGTTAGGCCCGCGGCGGATGACGGCCTTTGTCGCCGATACCTACCGCACGCATTGGTTCTTCCGTCGCGTCATTCAATCAGTGGATGCCATCTGGGTGCAGCGCGGCACGATCGGGCCGTCCACACTCAAGGCGGCCATTCAAGCCTTGCACGAAGGCCGCGTGCTGGGCGTCGCACCCGAAGGCACCCGCAGCCCAATTCACGCTTTGCAACTCGGCAAAACCGGGGCGGCAGCCCTGGCCCTGGCGGCCAATGTTCCCATCGTACCCTTGGCGGTGACCAATACCGAAAATCTTGGTGACGCTATGAAAATCCTCCGCCGTATCCCCATCACCGCCACCTTTGGCAAGCCGTTCACACTGCCATCGGTAAGCCGGGGCGAACGGGCTGCCAAACTCGATGAGTACACCACCGAAATCATGTGCCGCATTGCGGCGCTGCTGCCGCCCCACTATCACGGTGTCTACGCGGGTCACCCTCGGATCACCGAACTAAAACCCTCACCCACCTGAGCGCCTGATCGCAACCCGCTGTCGAGAGGCGCGTAATAGTGTTTGACCCGCCGTGGTCGCTTTACACTTTAGAGGAGAACGACATGAAACGCCTATTTGCAATGGTCGTAGTGCTTGCTTTGGCAACGCTGGCCTGCGGCCCGAATTTTGATGTGCGCTTGCCCACGCTCAAAACCGGGCCGGATGAGACAGTCAACATCGACGAAGCCGCGCCCGACGCCGAAGTCGCCAAAGTTAATTTGGAGATGGGGGCCGGTAACCTTGTGCTCGCCGGCGGCAGCGACTCGCTCGTGAGCGGCGCCGTGACGACCAACGTCGCGGAGTGGAAGCCCACTGTAGCGCGCGACGGCGAGACCGTCACCATCCAACAAGGGGACACCAACGACAACAACTTCGGTATCCCCGACAATGATGTCAAGAATGCGTGGGACTTGAAGTTGGGCAGTATGCCGTTGGAATTGGAGATCAATGCCGGGGCGTATGATGGAAAAATAGAGTTGGGCGGCCTGCATCTGCAACGGATCAACATCAACGACGGCGCGGCAACGAGCAAGGTGAACTTTGAAGAACCCAACTTGGGGGAGATGAAGTTGCTGCGCTATAGCACCGGTGCTTCCACCGTCACGCTGACCAATCTAGCCAATGCCAATTTCGATGAACTGGTTTTTGACGGCGGCGCCGGCACGTATACGCTCGACTTTGGCGGCACGTTGGCGCGCGACGGCACAGTCAACATCGAGGTTGGTGTGTGCACGCTTACGCTCATCATCCCCAGCGACACACCTGCCAAGGTCAACGTGACGGGCGGCTTGAACACGATCAATACTGA
>JBQTJD010000933.1:0-2151 GCA_052387475.1 Anaerolineales bacterium
GTGCAATTCACGTTTTACTTTGATGCGGTGGATAAGAAGAAGCCGTATGCTAAGGAATAGGGATTAGGGGTGAGTGATTAATCCCTCACCCCTAATCCCTACCCCTTCAATTGTGTCATGTCTGCGAAAGAGACCGTCCTCCTCGAAGCCACCCTTGATGAACTGAAGCACCTTTTCTCGCCGCGCGCACAGACCGGTGAGACGATGGTGCTCAATATGGGCCCGCAACACCCCAGCACCCACGGTGTGCTGCGCGTCATCGTCGAGCTGGATGGCGAGATCATCGTCAACGCTGTGCCCGACATCGGCTACCTGCACACCGGCATCGAGAAGAATATGGAGGCCAAAACCTATACCAAGGCTTTGGTGATGACCGACCGCCTCGATTACCTCAACAACCTCGGCAATAACCTGACGTATTGTCTGGCGATCGAGAAGTTGATGGAAGTGCAGGTGCCGGAACGCGCGCAAGTCATCCGTGTGCTGCTGGCCGAGTTGCAACGGATCAGTTCGCATCTGGTTTGGCTCGGCACGCACGCGACGGATATCGCTTCCCAGTCGCCGCTGTTTTGGGCCATCGGCGCGCGCGAGCGCATCCTCAACATTTTCGAGAGCATTTCCGGCGCACGGATGATGACAAGCTACATCCGCCCGGGCGGTCTGTGGCGCGACGTGACGCCCGACTTCGAAGACTCGGTGCGCGCCTTTTTGGATTACCTTCCCGGCCTGCTCGACGATTTCGAAGCGTTGCTCACGAAGAACCCGATCTGGCTTGACCGCACTCAGGGCATCGGCGTCATCAACGGCGAAGACGCGCTGGCATGGGGCCTCACCGGCGCCTCGTTGCGCGGCTCCGGCGTGAACTTCGACATCCGCAAAGCGATGCCCTATAGCGGGTACGAGCAGTATGAGTTCGACGTGCCGCTGGGCGAGCACGGCGATGTCTATGATCGTTACCTTGTTCGCATGCAGGAGTTCCGGCAGGCTCTGCGCATCACCGAGCAGGCGCTGGTGAGGTTGCAGAAAGTGGGCAAGGGGCCGGTGATCACCAACGACCGCAAAGTCGCGCCCCCGCCGCGTTCGGAGATCGGCGTGAGCATGGAAGCGCTCATCCATCACTTTAAGCTGTGGACCGAGGGCTTCAACGCGCCGAAAGGTGAAGTGTACGTGGCGACGGAAAGCCCGCGCGGCGAACTCGGCGTTTTCCTGCGCGCGGACGGCGGCCCGAAGCCGCAGCGCGTTCACTTCCGCACGCCGTCGTTCATCAATTTACAATCCATGCCGGTGTTGAGCAAAGACCACTATGTGGCGGATGTGGTCGCCATCATCGGCAGCATTGATATTGTGCTGGGGGATGTTGATCGGTAATTGGTTATTAGTAATTGGCGCGGCCCAATTATCAATTACTAATAACTCTCTATCGGGAGAGTTGTAAGTGCTGGCCGAAAAATATGCTCAAGAAATTCAGAGCATTCTGAACCGCTACCCGGCTGACCGCAAACGCTCGGCGGTGATGCCGTTGCTGTATCTGGCGCAGAGCGAATACGGGTATGTGACGCCCGAGGCGCTGGATGAGATTGGCGCGCTCACCGAGGTAGCCCCGACGGACGTGGCTGGAGTGTTGGGCTTTTACTCGCTCTATCACGCTCACCCCGGTGGCAAGCGCCGGGTGCAGATCTGTACTGACCTGCCGTGCGCCTTGCGTGGCGCGGATGAGTTCGCCGCCGGATTGCTCAAGCGTCTCAGCGTGCAGTGGGATGAGACGACGCAGGACGGCGAGTTCACGTTCGAGCATGTCATGTGCATCGGTGCGTGCGATCAAGCTCCGTGCTTTCAGATTCAGGACAAAACCGGTATCCACTTTCACGAAAGTGAATCGGTGGAGAAACCGATGACGGTGGACAACGCGCTGGAAATTCTGAATGGGTTGAAGAGCAAGTAGTAATTGGTCATTACCATTTACCAATTACCGGTTTGACGATGCCCCACATCCTTTTGCGCCACCGCGACATTCCCGACATCCACAAGCTGGATGTGTATATTGCCAATGGCGGCTTCGAGGCGTTCAAGAAAGCCGTCACGCAAATGACGCCGGCGCAGGTGATTGACGAGGTGAAGGCCTCTGGTCTGCGCGGGCGCGGCGGGGCCGGC
>JBQTJD010000934.1:0-2612 GCA_052387475.1 Anaerolineales bacterium
CGAGGGCAAAAAGCGATTGGCGCGGTTGGCGTCATTGATGGCATTCAGGGCCGCATCGGCCACAAAGTAGCTGCCGATGGGGAGGATGAGGAACATGAAGCAACCGATGCCCCGCCAGATGGGGTCAATGCCTTTTTTCTGGACCGAAGCTTCTCGCAAGCGCCATGAACGTCCGGATGTCATTGCATTTTCTCCCGAGCCGTAAACCTACGCCTAGTCTACCACGCCGAAGGGACACTGCAAGATAGAGCGCGGTGATGATTCAGAACTCATTTGACGCAGTTACCCGGATCTGTCATTCCGAGCCGCATAAGCGCAGCGACGTTTTGCGGCGAGGAATCTCTACTTTGGGCCCAGAGACTCCTCGCTTCACTCGGAGTGACACTAAAAAGTGCGTAAAGGGAGTTCACAAGTGCTCTCGGCCCGCGAGCGTCGCTGGCGCAACTACTGTTGCGCGGCAACTACTGTTGCGCCGCTTATGCGGACGGGGAGCGGTAGAGATGTGAATAATCACTGGAGGGCGAACCTATGGAAGCTTGATCGTCCGCAACGCGACGGCGTCGCCCTGATCGTTTCCATCAGCGCCCAACACTCTCAACCGGACGCCGGTGCGTGGGTTGTACAATCCCACTTGCACTAAATACTCTCCCGCCCGCAAATTCGGCGCTATCGGAATCAAGTGCGTGTCGGTGATGATCTCCGGCGGCAGCCAGCTGGTGGTGGGCCGTGTGCCCTGCGCGGGCAGCGCGTCCGTTTGCGCCACGATATTTCCTTCAGCATCGAGCACATGCACAAAGACCGTGTAGCGCGTGGCGACCGCTTCGTGTGATTGCCAGTACAGCGTCAGGGCCAGCGGCTCACCGGGGCGCGGCGTGCCTGTTATCTCAAATCCCAACAACTCGATGGCCGAGCCAAAGCGCGCGTTCACAGTGGAGGGCATTGACGGCATAACGAATAAGCGAGGCGGCACGGCCACGGTCACGTTCCCCAGGCTCACCGGCCCGGCAATGCGACCCCGGCTCAGGCCGTAGACACTGGCCTGCATCTCGGCGTCGCCCGCCGGTGTCCGCGCCGGGACGAGGAAAGTCCAGTTCATCCGCACCACTGCGCCGGCGTCGCCATTGATCGTCACGGCGCTCACCGGCGTGAGGGTGCGAAGCTTTGCTTCGCCAGCATGCGCACTTCGTAAATCCAGTTGCAAAAACGTATTTGGGATCAGCGTCTCGTTCACGCGAAAGTAGAGCACAAGCGGCAGATCATCACCCGCCATGACGTAGGGCCCTAGCCCATCCACGCCGATCAGCTCGATGGGGCCGAGCGAAGCGCGCACCGCTTGCGCAGGATTAAGTGACTCAACCGTTACGGGTTGCGCCGGCGGCAACACGGTCACACGCGCGGCTTCGAAGAAGCGGCCCAGCGGCAGCGCCTCGGCATTCTTCACTTCAACATTCGTGCCGCCTTCTGGATACACGCCGATCATCAACCGATACTCGCCGGGGGGCGTGCCCGGATAGGGTGTGAGCGCGTGACGGTCAGCCGCATAGCCGCCCGCAAGCCAGCGCGTCGTGGGCGCGCCGTTGGGATGCTGCGAATCCTGCTGCCCGACGAGATGCCCCTCCCCATCCCACAACTGCGCGGCGATGCTGTAGTTCGCGTTCACTGTATCGAACTGAGCCCAGTACAGCGTGAAGGCCAGCGGCCGGTCGGCGGGCGTAGGCGGCGGCGGGTCGAAAGCCACCACGCGCAACGCGTCACCAAAGTTCACGTCGAGTGATTGCTGCGCTCCGGCCACGTTCTGCCCATCAAAGCGCGATTGCCGAAAGGGCGTGTCGCGCGCATCAATGGCGAAACGGAAGAGTGCAAGGCTGAGGCCGACGGCCACAAGTGAACCGTGATACGTGAAACGTGATGGGGATGAGGGAATGACCGAGGACTCGCGGCGGCGTGCAACGATGAGCAGAGCGACGAGGCCAGCCGCGCCGAGAGCGGTCAGAGCCGCGGCGATTTGGCGAACTAGCGTCGCGCCGAAGAACACACGCACGCTGTGTTCGCCCGCGGGCACCGGCACTGTGATGAAGCCGTGCGGGTCGCCGGGCGCAATTTCAACGCGCTGTCCATCCACCTCCGCCTGCCAGCCGGGGAAATCAAACCACTGGAACGTGGCGGTGAAGGGTTGTGATGATTGAAACCGGGCGTCGGCGGTGAGCCATTCGCTGGTCGACTCGAGGATAGTGACCGAGGCCGGCAGAGAGGCCGTATCCAATCTCTCAAGCGTTCCCTGCGCAGCAGCGGCGGCCCGCGCCGCATCTGGCGGCGACAACACTTGCACACCGACCGGCAGAAACTCGCCGGTGGAGGTCAATACCAATCCGCCCGATTCGACTTCATACGCGAAGATATCCGTGACGCGCGGCGTTAGGGGGAGTTGCGTTTCTGAGTAGCGCGTGACAAACGTCCACGGGAAGGCGAGCAGCGCGAGTACAATGACGAGCACCGGCGATAGCCAGCGCGCGACTCGCTCACCTAACGCACTCACCGCCGCGCCGCACAGCAGCGCCGCACACACACTCGCCGGGCCGAGGAAGCGCCACGGGAACTGGATCACCCGCAAC
>JBQTJD010000935.1:0-15454 GCA_052387475.1 Anaerolineales bacterium
CCGCTCCAGCGCGAGGCGCATTCGTTCAGGCTCACGCTCCCACAGTGGAGTGCTGCCCTCGATGTCGGTGAAGAGAAACGTTACCGTGCCGGTGGGAAGACTACTCATCGCTATCCATCAGCGCAAACTGAATCGCCTGCTCCATCGTCATGGTTCGACCTTCGTCCCATGCGGTTGCATACGTGACTTCATTCAATTGCGCGCGTATTTGGGTGACGGCCTGATCGTATTCGAGCCGCTCACCGGCTGTCATGGGCGAGTTGCAAGCCTCACGCAGGGAGTCCGCTGCGCTGAGCAGCTTGACCGCACGTTCAGTCTGCTCTTGCGCCCCGGCGATAAAGGCAAAACACTCTAACTCATGCGCTACCGCCGCTCGATGGCCCATGTCTTTCCAGGCCGACAGAGTTTCCGTGTACATTGCGACAGCCTGCGTGTAATGGCCCAGACGCCGTTCAATGTGTGCCAGTTCGCTCTGAATGACATTGACAAAGTGCCGATCGTCCATGTCGCGAAAGAGCGCACCACTTTCCTTCAATCTCATTTGTGCCTCGGCATGGTTGTTAAGCGCGGCAGCCAACATCACCATGCCCATGATAAACATCGCCGTCAGCCATGGATTACCCACTTCGCGTACAAGCCCCAGCGCTTCCTCGACGTGTCTTTGTGCTGTGGCAGCATCGCCTCGCACGCGGGCCAGAGTCGCCTGCCCACTGATGAACATTGCCAGGCCCCATCGGTAATTGAGGTTCTGGCACAATCGCCGGCCCTCTTCGATCACAGCCGCGGCGGTTTCCACATCGCCCTGAAAAGAAGCCGCAAACGCGAGAATGCCGAGAGCGTTGGCAAGTATCTTATGTTCCCCGATCTCGCGCGCCAAACGCACGCTCTCCTCCAACATGGGGCGGGCGGCATTGTTTTCGCCCTGCCCCATGGCCAGCGTTCCGGCTACCCACAGCCCTTTGGCCCGTAATACCAGCCGTTGGCGGGCGGCTTCCCCCTCGACGGGCGGCAGAGCCTCGAAGCGAGGCATGATGTCGCCTAACTGACGACGACCCTCCGAGGCATAGCCAATCCGCCCCAGGTTGCCAATGCTTGTGAGTAATCGCAGTGCAACTTCCGGATTGTGTTCCTGTGCCCACTCAAGCGCAGCGCGAAAGTTATCAAGTTCGGTTTTCAATTGTTTGAGGGCGGGCAAAGCTTGCCGGCCTTCCAGCTCTGGTTCAATGTCTGCCGCAAACTGAAGAAAGTAGTCGAGATGTCGGTCGCGCGCGTCTGCCGCTTCCCGGGCCTCAAACAATTTATCCCGCGCGTATTGCCGGATCGTTTCCAAAAAGCGATAGCGCACTTCCAGACCGGCTTCGTCCACCAGCACAAGCGATTTGTTCACCAACTGTGTCAGCAGGCCCAGCACATCGAGGCCCACGCCCACCGCCTCCGCCGCTTCAAACGTCCACCCCGCGACAAAGACCGACAAGCAACGCAACAGCTTTCGTTCATCCTCAGGCAGGAGGTCGTAGCTCCAATCAATCAATGCGCGCAGAGTCTGTTGGCGCGGCAGGGCGGTGCGGCTGCCACCGACGAGCAGACGGAAACGATCATCGAGCCGCGCGGCGATTTGCTCTACCGAGAACACCCGCACCCGTGCGGCGGCCAATTCAATGGCCAGCGGGATACCGTCGAGGCGCCGGCAAATTTTGGACACTGCGCGAATGTTATTTTCGTTCAACTCAAACTGAGTATGCGCAGCGGCGCGCTCGGCAAATAGGCGCACGGCCTCCGCGCGCGTTGAGGCTCGATCGGTTTGCTCCGCATCGGGCAACGACAACGGGGGAACGCGATAGACCACCTCGCCGGCGATGCCGAGCGCCTCGCGACTGCTGGCGACGATCTTTAGCCGGGGGCAGACGTGCAGCCACTCGTCGGCCAGCCGCGCGCACGCTTCGACCAGATGCTCGCAGTTATCCAGCAACAACAGCAGCGACTTGTCGCGCAGATAGTCGACAACCATCATCGAGATTGGACGGCCAGGAACTTCGCGCAGGCCGAAGACCGAGGCGATGGCGGGCAGAAGGTGGGCGGCGTCGGCCAGCGGCGCGAGTTCGATCAGCCACACGCCCTCCGCGAAGTCTGACAAGACGTCGGCGGCGGCCTGCAACGCGAGCCGCGTTTTGCCTGTGCCGCCCGGGCCGATGAGAGTCAACAAACGCGTGGAGGTAAGCAGATGTTTGACCTCGGCTATTTCTTTCTCGCGGCCAACAAAACTCGTTAGTTGAACGGGCAAGTTATTCGGGAAGGTATTGAGCGATTTGAGCGGCGGGAAGTCGGTGGGAAGATCAGGCGTAACCGCCTGAAAGATTCGCTCGGGGCGGATCAAATCCCTCAGGCGATGCTCACCCAGATCGCGCAACGCGACATCAGCTCGCAGGTTGTCACGCACCAAATCCGCTGTCGGCGCCGAAATCAATACCTGGCCGCCCGAAGCAACAGACATCAGCCGTGCTGCGCGGTTGACGGCCGGGCCATAGTAATCGCCCCCTCGCGCCTCAGCCTCGCCGGTGTGCAGGGCCATGCGGATTTTCAAATGAAGCTGAGAGTTGGAGGCTTGGAGGTTGCGTTGCGCCGCCAACCCTGCGTTCAACGCATCGGTCGGAACAGCGAAGGCTGCATGACAGCCATCGCCCGTTGTCTTGACGATGTGGCCATGATGAGCTTCGACGGCCGCGCGGAGAAGCGCATCATGCTGAGCCAGGGCGGCCTGCATCGCTTCAGGTTGTTCCTCCCAAAGCCTGGTGCTGCCCTCGATGTCGGTGAAAAGAAATGTCACCGTGCCGGTTGGTCGTTCAGACATGACTCGGGCTTTTTGAATCACTGAGGCGCTGATTAATCTGAAGGCACTGACTCAGTACCTTCACATCGCTCAGTGCTTCAGCGAATCTGACTCCTCCAACGCACGCGCAACGTCAATCGCCTGCTTCATCGTCATTGCCTGCCCTTCGGCCCACATCAGCGCACAGGGTGCGTCATCTATATTCATCCGGCGTGCGCGGGCGCATACGCACGGCGAGCGGCGCTTCGCCTTTCATGCATTCTTGCATGGCGTGGTTGAAGAGGTCCTGGGACATGGAAGGGATATGAACGATGGCCTCACTTGTTTTCATCCAGACTCGGACATGGCTCTATGTGCAAAAACTTTTGGCACTCATCCGTCGTCAGCGAGCACGCCATGAAATCTCGGCAGCGGATGGCTTCGTATGACAGATGGCGGCGCCTATCAACTACATCCGTTACTAACTTTTACGGGCACTGATCCACGTGCAAATACTGCTGGCACTCCTGCTCGGTGAGCGTCCGCGTCACGCGCGATTTGGCAAGCGCTACCAAATCTTCAATCTTAAAGGCATACACGCGCGCGGTGGTGTCACGGCTGGCGGTGACAATACGGGTTCCATCCGGGCTGAAAGCGACGCGGTAGATAGCGCGCCTATGGCCGTACAGTGTGAGGGGCTGGGAAGTGAAGTTGTCTGCCACGTTCCAGATTTTTACCGTGCCGTCTACGCTGGTGCTCGCCAGATAACTGCCATCCGGGCTGAAAGCCACGCCAAAGGTTGGGCCGGTGTGGCCCGCCAACGTATGGAGTAGTGTACCGGTTTCACTATCCCAGATTTTGACCGTGGCATCATTGCTTGTCGTGGCAATCCATTTACCATCCGGGCTGTAGGCGATACCACGGACTTGCACGCCCTCGTTGGAAAGCACGAGCAATAATTTGCCCGTCGCAGTATCCCAAACATAGGCATTCCCATCATCACCAATGCCGCCGATCTGTTTACCGTCCGGCCGGTAGGCAAGATCCCAGAGCCAGAAATTGGTGATATTCCCAGTGGTCAGGGTGAGCAGTAGCTTGCCGGTGGCAGCATCGAAGATTTTCACTGCGTCGGGCACAGACACGGCAAACGTCTTTCCATCCGGGCTGAAGGCGGCGCCGACGCCACCCGCATTCTCAGTAACAGACAACAGTTCCTTCCCGCTGACCACATCCCATATTTTGGATGTGCCGTCAGTGCTGTAGGTCAACAGGCGCGTTGCATCCGGACTAAAAGAGATTCCCTGCACCGTGTCTGGATGTCCCGCCAGCGTGTGGATTTCCTTGCCGGTGGCGGCATCCCAAATTTTTGCAGTGCCGTCAAAACTTCCGGTGGCGATGGTTTTCCCATCCGGGCTGTAAGCCACCGCCCAGACTAGATCCGTGTGTCCGATGAGATTGAACCACTCCCTGCCCCCAGTAGGCGAAACGTCCCAGATTTTTATCGTGGTGTCGCGGCTCGCCGTAGCCACATGCACTCCATCCGGGCTGAAAGTTACGCCTAAGATCGCGCTGGCATGGCCCGATAGCATAAGAAGTTCGCGCCCGGTGGCGGCATCCCAAATTCTTGTTGTTCCGTCTTCGCTCGCCGTGGCGACCCGCGTTCCAGTTGGATCAAATGAAATATCAACCAAGTTACTTATATGACCATATGCCGAGAATATCTTTTGACCTGTTGAAACATCCCAAAGTTTCCAGGTTGCATCATATCCGCCAGTTGCCAAGGTTTTCCCATCGGGGCTGAAAGCGACACTGGTGACTCCGCTAACGGAAGGCAAGGTGTATAAAGCCTCACCTGAAACGGCATCCCAAATCATGGCGGCGCTGTCTTCGCCCGCAGTCGCCAGGTATATCCCATCTGGGCTCAAAGCGATGTCGTTTACAGATTCATTCTGCCCTGTGAGTGTCAGCAATTCCCTGCCTGTCATCGCATCCCAGATCTTGGATGTTCCATCCCAGCTAGAAGTAGCAATGTGCTTTCCATCCGAACTAAAGCTTACAGATATTACTTCATCAGTATGCCCCACTAATGTTAGCAATACCTTGCCTGAAGCAACATCCCAAATTTTGGCACTATGTTCACCCGCAGGGGTAGCCAGGCGTATATCATCGGGGCTAAAACTGATCTTTCGAGCTACGTTTACGCTTGGGAAGCCAGCCTGAAGGGTGAGTAATTCTTTATTCGTGCTGACGTTCCAAATCTTCACTGTGCCATCATCACTGATCGCGGTGAGCTGGGTTCCCGCATGGTTATACGCGATGCCGTCAATTTGCAGAGTAGAGCCGCGCCAGGTAGTCAGCACGCGTGAGGTCTGAAGGGCACGATGGAGCGCGTCCTGCGCTTCGAGAAGCGGCGGCTGTCCATTTTCCATGCTGATGTTTACTGCTTGCAACGCAAGCAGTATGCTACGCTCCGGGTCCACCGAGAGATTGTTGATCGCAGAGGCGGAGAGTTCACGCGCGAACGCGACTTGCTGTTGCTCTTGCGCGGTGATTGCATTTTGATTCGATTGCACTCCAAAGGTTCCAGCCAACAACGCCAAAATTACCGCAATTGACCCCACGGTCGTGATGACGCGGTTGCGCGTCCGCAGGCGTGAAGCGGATTGCGTTTGCTCTTCGGCGCGTGTCTTCTCCGTCGCCGCCAACTTCTGCGCGGCTTCAAGCTCACGCTGATGCTGTGCTTCATGCTCAAGCGCCTCATGCTGTTCTTGATCGAACGAGGCGGCCAGGAAGGTGCGCTCGGCGTCGTTCAAGTGTTCCTCATTGGCCGACATCCACTCACGCGCTTGCGCCAGGCGCGCGCCGCGATACAACTCGTTTGCATCGCGCCCGCGCACTTCCCATTCACGGACAGACTCGGTGAGATGCCGATGTAATCGCAACCCCTCGCGGTCTTGATTCAGCCACTCATGCAACCTCTGCCATTCGCGGATTAAGGCTTCATGTGCGACCTCAGCGCTGTCTTCGTTCAACGTGATCAAGCGCGCCTCTGCCAGCATATTCAGCACCGCGCGCAATTGCGTGGCCTCTTCGGACTCACGCACCAGTTCGGCCAGGGCGGCGCGGCGGCGCGTATCTTCGGTGCCTTCGCCCAATTCGGTCAGGCGCAAAAAGACATCCCGCGCAAGTTTCTGCTGGGTTTGGTTAAGTTGATCGGTAAAGACACTCTCGGCTGTTTCTGCAATTGCGCCGCGCACCCCGCCCGAGGCGCGATAACCCTCCATGGTAAATGTGCGTCCGCGCCGACGTTCCCAAGTGGCGAGCAGAGCGTGTGACAGCAACGGTAGCGCGCCCGGTTCCGGCTCACCCACGTCGTGCGCGCCAATATCTTGCAATAGCACCTCCACGAGCGCCGGCTCGAATTCCCAATTGCCGCGCCGGGCGGGTTCTTCGATGGCCCGCCGCAATTCTGTAACATTCATCTGTCCAATATATTCCTGCTGAGCGGCGACAGCCTGGCGCAGAAGCGGATACTGGGCGCAACGCGAATAAAAATCGGCGCGCAGGGCGATCACGACAGTGGTTCTTCCTGACGCATCTTGTGAAAGCGTGAGCAATTTTTCGATAAAGGCGCTCCGCGCGGCTTCATCGCGGCACAAAGTAAATGTTTCCTCGAATTGATCCACCAGGATGAGAATATGTTTTGATTTTGGATTCAGAGAGGTGAGCGTCGCCTCCAACATTTTCAAGGGCTGTTCGGTCGGCGTAAACACGCGGGGCTCCCAGCCGGCGCGCTGGAGCGCCACTGCCAGGCCGGCGCGCGCGAGCGACGATTTGCCGCTTCCTGACGCGCCGACGACAGACAGAAAACGCCTGGAGGAATCCATCGCGAGATCAGTGACACGCTGTACAAGATGCGCTGTGAGGGCTTCGCGTCCGAAGAACAGTTCCGAGTCTGACTCATCAAAAAACAATAATCCCTTATAGGGGGCGACACCCGGCGTGGGGGCATCCTCCTGCCGCGCCGACTGCGCCAATTCCAAAAAGCGCGTTGTAAGTTGAGGCTCGTCTTCAAGATGCAAGGCAGGGATGAACAAGGCCTTGAGTGCGGTGAGATCAGGCCGGCGCTGGTTCTTTTCGAGACGGCCAATCTGCGCTTCGCTGTAATCAACCGCGATGGAGAGTTCGAGTTGGGTGAGCTGTTCCCGGCGGCGAAGATATTTCAGCAAATCGCCAAAGGTTCTGAATGAATCTGGAGGGAAGGATTGGGAGGGCATATTCCTCCAAGTGGAAAGCCGCAAAAAGCTAACTGATCAAATTGTAGGCTCTAAATTTAGTGAATTCAAGCCTTTGCCAATCCAAATTCTTCTTTTGGCGGGAAATGTCAGGTATGTATTCAGGCTGGGTGCTAGGGTATGAGCGTGAAGAAAATCTTCTTCACATTAGACCAAGGACACTGACATGAACCAAATCCGTTATTCCAAAGTTTTGTGCGGAGTTTTACTGCTCGTGCTGACGGCCTGCCAGGCACAGGCGCCCTCGCCTGCACCGCCCACTGCGGCCCCGACTGCTGTCCCACCCGCCGCGGCCCCGACTGCTGTCCCACCCACCGTAGCCCCAACTGCTGTCCCACCCACCGTAGCCCCAACCGTCGCCCCCGCCCAGGTACTGCCCGTGCTTGGGCCGAACGATATACTCGCCAGTTCCAATGCAGACCTGGTTGGGAACTGGATCGCGACTTTAGCCGGACAAGCCATCCGCCTTACGTTCAAAGAAGACGGTATCTTCGTGGTTCACCGGGGGGGACTCACACTGGCTGAGGCCAGATTTCGGGAAAGCGGCACGTATCAATTCGACGGAACCGAGCTCGTGATACGGTCTACAACCTATCAGGAGTGCACGGGCACGGACGAACACTATGCGGTGCTCAAGACGATAGACGGAACAACCCCAGCCTATCTGGATTTTCAACTGATTCGCAATACGTGTGATGAATTTCGCCATCGGGAGATGTTTGGCTTATTGTGGAAACCATACACTCCGTGAGGTAGGCTGACTGCCCCTGCATGATGGCTCGCCATCATGCAGGGGACAAATCTCAAACATATTGCCGGTGGTTCAACGAAGACTGACATGAACCAAATCCGCTTTTCCAAACTGTTGTGGAAGGCGTCGCCAAGCGTTTTGAACATCTGCCCGCCGTGCGCTTCAATAGCGCCACGCAAGATCACGTTGTGGCGGACGAGCGACTCTCGCATCGCCTCGGGGTGGCGCTCCCACAGTTGGGTACTGTCCTCGATGTCGGTGAAGAGAAGTGTCACCGTGCCAGTGGGAAGACTACTCATCACTATCCATCAGCGCAAATTGAATTGCCTGATCTATCATCATGGCCCTCCCTTCGGCCCAGGCGGTGGCGAATGCACCTTCGCCCAACGCGGCGCGGACAGCGGCCACGGCGCGCTCATGTTCTTCGCTTTCCACAGGCGGAATGGGCGCACCGATAGCGGCCCGCAATGCTTCGGCAGCGCAGAACAGCCGCGCGGCGTGTAGCGGTTGCCCGGCCACGCCAGCCAACCCCTCCAGACATTCGGCGATGCCGTGTCTCTCACCCGCATCTTTACGCAGGGCAAGGCTCTCTTTGAAGAAAGCGCGCGCCCGCTCGCGCTCACCCTGGGCGCCGGCCAGACGCCCGAGGCTGTTCAATCCAATCGCCACATAGCGATATTCATTCGTCGCCCGAAAGAGTCGCAGGCTCTCTTCCAACTGTTCGCGCGCCTGCGCAAAGTTATTCCGGCTCAGGGCGACCATGCCCAGCCCGTTGAGCGCCAAGCCCAGGCCGGTGTGGTCAGCCAGCTTCCGATGCAGGTCGAGCGCCTCCTGCCAACGGAGCATAGCCGGGTCAAAATGGCCCTGCCAATAGTGCACGAGCGCCAGATAGTCGAGGGTGTAGATGCTATCTGAACTCCAATCCAAATCCACGCGGAGCGCCAGGCCCTCTTCCAGCCAGGCGATGGCCCGGGTGAAGTCACCTTGATAGCCCGCCGCCAGCCCCAACAGGCTGAAGGCGAAGGCCATGCCGTTGGTGTCGCCGCGCTCGCGCCGCAACAACAAGCCATTCTGAATGAGGGCAATCGCCTGTTGATAATCGCCCCAACGCAGGGCGATCTGGCCCAGCCGGCCGAGCGACGTTGCCATGCCGGCTTTGTCCCCCAAGACTCGAAACAGTTGCAAGCTCTCTTCCGAGGAGGCAGCGGCGCGATGGTAGTCGCCGTGCAAACGCGCGAGAAACCCCAGGGTGCTCACCGCGACCGCGATGCCCCACCGATCACCCGAACGCCGGAAGTATTTTAGCGCCGCCTCCCAATGCGCCTCCGCCTGCGCACTGTTGCCCCGTCCATATTTGAGCCAGCCCAGGTTGAAGTTGGCCAGCCCAATCCCCCACGCCTCCTCCAGTTTTTCAAACAGCGCCAGGCTCTCGTTCAAGTGCGGGCCGGCCAGCTCATGACTGCCCAGATTGATATGCGCCGCAGCGATGCCCCGGAGACAGAACGCCGCCCCCCACTCGTCGCCCAGTTCGCGGCAGAGTTGCAGGCTTTCCTCGTATAGCGGAATGTCCGCGCCGCTTTCGTCCAAGAGCCAAGCCCGACCGTAAAGGGCCTTGGCTTTCGCGCGCTGGGCTAAATTGGAGAGCGCAGCGCCACGCCCCAATTGCGAGAGCACATTCTCCAACCACTCGCGACCTTCACTCCAATAGCCGTGCAAATACCAGAAGCGTGCCAAACTGCCTGCCAATCTCACGCCCGTTTCGATGGCTTCGGGGCTGAGGCTCCACTTCAAGGCGGCCCGCAGATTGTCGTGTTCAAGTTCCAGTCGCGCCAGCCATACAAGTTGGTCCAAGCCACGCAGCGCCGGTTCAGCAGCCTCCGCCCAATCGGCGAAAAACGCGAGATGGCGGCTGCGCACCTGCCGCACCTCGGCCTCACCGGCCTCCAGCAATCGCTGGCCGGCATATTGGCGGATGGTCTCCAACAGCCCATAGCGCGCTTCGCCCTCTTCCTCCTCCACGAGGACGAGCGATTTGTCTACGAGGTGGGTTAGCAGATCAAGCACTGCATCGGGTGACAGGGGACGGGTGACAGAGGCCGTCTCACTTGTCACCTTGTCACTCGCCACTTTTTCTGCCGCTTCCAACGTCCAGCCGCCCCAGAAGACAGCCAGCCGCCGCAGCAACACCCGTTCCGGCTCGGAGAGCAACTCCCAACTCCAATCAATCATCGCTCGCAGCGTTTGCTGGCGCGGCAGTGCGGTGCGGCTTCCCCCGGTGAGCAGGCGGAAGCGGTCATCCAGCCGCGCGGCGATTTGCTCCACCGTCAATGTCTTGACGCGCGCGGCTGCCAACTCCAGGGCCAGCGCCACGCCATCCAATCGCTGGCAAATCTGTGCCACCACAGTCGCGTTCGCCTCGGTCAGCGCGAAATCCGGTTTGACCGCCAACGCACGCTCTACGAACAGTTGCCCCGACTCGGATTGCTTCAAGGCCGCCAGCGTGGGCCGGCTCAAATCTGGAATTGAGAGTGACGGCACACGGAACGCCAGCTCGCCCGGGATGCCGAGCGCCTCGCGGCTGGTGGCCAACAACTTCAAGTTGGGGCAGGCGCGCAGCAGCACCTCGGCCAAACGCGCGCAGGCGTCGATGAGATGCTCGCAGTTATCCAGAATCAACAACACGGTTTTGTGGTGCAGCGCCTCCGCCAGCGTTTTGGTCAGCGGGAAGCCCGGCTCCTCGCGCACGCCCATCACCGAGGCCACACTCTGCGGGAGCAGCGCCGGGTTCGACTGCGAAGCCAACTCGATGAGCCAGACGCCATCGGGGAAAGCGTCGAGCACATTGGCGGCGGCGCGCAGCGCGAGACGGGTCTTGCCGGTGCCCGCCGAGCCGGACAGCATGAGCAGGCGCGTTTCCGCCAGCAACCGTTGCACCTCGGCGATCTCGCGTTCACGGCCAATGAAGCTGGTGAGTTGGAGGGGTAAATTGCTTTGAGATGGAGGCGAAGGCGCGGCGACGACCATCGGCTGGGTCGCGTCGAGGCGCTGTAGGTTTTCGAGCACCTCGAGCACACGCCGGACTTCATCAGCGGAGCCGGGCCGGTCATCCGGTTGTTTGCTCAAGAGTTGGACGATCAGCGCGTCCAACGGCGCGGGCAGGTCGGGATTGTGGACACGCGGCGGTGCGGGGGGCGTGTGCAAGTGCTGCGTGATGACGGCCAGCGGGTCATCCCCCGTGAACGGCAGGACGCCCGTGGTCAACTCATACAACAACACGCCGAGCGAGTACAAATCGGCGCGGCCATCCACCGGCTCGCCCAGCGCCTGCTCCGGGGCGAGATAGAACACCGTGCCGACCAGCAGCGGCGAACTCGGCGTCAGTCGCGAAACATCCAGCGCCAGTCCAAAATCTGTGAGCTTGGCGGTAAGAGCCGTAGCCGTAGCTACGGGCGCAGCCGTAACGGCTGCGCCAGCGACGCCGTTTGGCGTGAGGATGACGTTCTCGGGTTTGAGGTCTCGGTGGATGATGCCGTGGGTGTGGGCGTGATCCAACGCCAGACAAATTTGCCGGGCGATGGTCAGGGTGGAGGTTAGCGACTCGGGTTTGTATTCAAAGAGCGTGCGCCCTTCGGCCAGTTCCATCACGATGAAGGCCGTGGCCTCGGCCTCGCCCACATCGTACACGGCGACGATATTCGGGTGGTTGAGCCGGGCAGCGGCTTGAGCTTCGCGCAGCAGATGGGCGCGGCCCTCGGCGCTCTCCTGTGAGCCGCCGACGACTTTGACCGCTACGTCACGATCGAGCAGAAGATCGTGGGCGCGATACACCGCGCCCATCCCGCCGCGACCCAGTTCAACGTCGAGGCGATAGCGCGATTGGAGAAGAGCGCCCGCACTCAATGTGCCCATGTTACACTCGTTTCGCGACCACAACTGTAATGTCGTCATGTGGCGGCTGCGGGCCGCTGAAGTCAACCAATGCCAGCCGCAGCGCATCCACTAAGTCCACAGCCGATTTGTGAACTTGATCGCGTACCAATTGTTCCAATCGCTGCATGCCAAACTCTCGGCCCTCGCCATCCAGTGCATCGGTCACGCCATCCGTATAGAGCACGATCAAGTCTCCCGGTTCCAGTTGCTCCACGCGCTGATCGAACGACGCCTCGGCAAACAAGCCGAGCGGCACGCCCATACGCCTGATCGAGACAAATTCTCCTGGCGCTGCGCGATAGATCAACACCGGGTTGTGCCCGGCGTTTACGCACACGATTTCACCGAAGTTGGCTGAGACCTGCACATAGGCCAGGGTCACAAACATGCTGTTGGGCGAATCCGCAGTGATGAGGCGATTGGCGCCCGCAAGTGCGTCCGCCGGGCTTTTGGCGGACGCAATTGCGGCGCGCACCGTGCTGCGGGCCAGGGCCATGAACAGCGCGGCAGGCATGCCTTTGTCGGTGACGTCGGCGACGACGAGGCCGAGCCGCTCGCCCTCACCCCGTAAGCGAAGCGACTCCCTCTCCCGCTGGGAGAGGGGGGATGCGGTATCTCCCCTTCCCCCTTCGGGGGAAGGGGCTGGGGGATGAGGGAGTGCGATGAAATCGTAGTAATCGCCGGCCACTTCACGTGCCGGCTGCCAGTGGGCGGCGATTTGCCAGCCGGGGAGTTGCGGCGTCTCGCGCGGCAACAGGCTGGCCTGCACCTGGCGGGCGACCTGCATCTCGCGCTCCAAACGCCCTTTCTCCACGGCTACTTGATACAGTCGCGCGTTCTCAATCGCCACGGCGGCGTTGGCGGCAATGGCCGTGAGCAATTCGAGGTCGGGTTGGCGGAAGACGCCGGCTTGCAGGCGGTTATCCACGTACACCACGCCGAGGGTCTGTGCTTTGAGTTGGAGCGGCACGCTGAGGATCGAACGCAAGCCGAGGGCGGTCACGCTCTGGCGCAGGTTGAGGCGCTCATCGGTCTGCGCGTCGCTGGTGAGCACCGCCTCGCCGGTTCGCGCCACGCGTTCGATCACGCCGCGCGAGACTTGAAACTTCGGCTGGTCAATGTCCTGTTTATCCAGACCACGGGCCACTTGAAAACACAGTTGGCCCGCCGCGTCATTCAACATCAAGAAGCCGCGTTCGGCCCGCACCGCCGCGATGACTTCATCCATCACTCGGTTGAGCACTTCGTCGAGGTCGAGCGACGAGTTGAACGTCTGTGTGAGGCGATAGAGGAGCGCGAGGCGGTCGGTGGTGGAAGGCTCGGCCATGAACGCAAGTATACAAACAAAAGACCTGACAGGTCTGCCCAACCTGTCAGGTCTTCTTTACAACTCAGATTTCAACAGCGCCACCGCTTCGTCGAGCGATTTCGCCTTCAAATCCTCACCCGAGCGTTTGCGGGTGGAGACCGTATCCGCCGCTTCATCCTTATCCCCGACGACGAACATGTATGGGGTCTTCTGCACCTGCGCGTCGCGGATCTTGGCCTGCATGCGCTCGCCGCGCTCATCCATCGCCAGAACCCCGAACCGCTCATCAAAGCCGTGGTATACAATCTTCACTGCTGAGGTGTCGCTTGTTTTGCTCATGATCGCAACAGAGCAGGTACGACAAAATTTGCGCTAAAATAGCAGTGGACTCAGTCGCGCCTGGAAAAATCGTCGTCAAAAGTAGGGGGAGTAAAATTGACTATGAAACTAATAGTGATACTTCTGATGGTAGTGATTTCCGTGGATATCGTTGGTTGTGTGCCGCCAGCCGATTCGGTCGATTCCTCTCTGCAACTGACAGCATCTCCACTACATCAGTCTGCACCCAGTCCGCTGGCCATCTTAGAGATAGAGGGGACCCCACCAGCAAATTCCATCCCGGCCGATTTGGCGGCGTTGCCTCAGGTTGCACAGGCGAAAGCAGATCTGGCCAACCGTCTAATTATTTCGCCCGATCACATAGCAGTCGTTGACGTGCAGATGAAGACCTGGTCGGATTCCAGCCTTGGCTGCCCCCAACCGGGGATGGTTTATCCGCAAGTTCCCGAAGACGGCTTGCTGATTCGACTCCAGGTAGGTGGTCAGATCTACCCATATCACAGCGGAGGTTTTCGCGACCCGTTCCTCTGTGAAATGGTTTATAAGGACCCAAATCCGCCTCCCAAAATTGACTTTTTCAATCTCACGCCATCCGGTTCAACCACGCCTGATAACAGTATCCCTCCTGGCGAAGACAAGTAGTCCTTCCCTCGAGATATGCAACCGCCCACAGAGCACATCTGTGGGCGGTTGGTTTTTCAAGGGCGTTTCTACCAATGGGAGGAAATTTGCCCTCGGGCTATGTTACGGGTTCACACGCACGATCGTAGGATTAGGTAACCCGGCAACGCCGCTATAGGCAACACTTCCGAGATACTTTGTCCCTGGAACTAATCCACTAAACGTCAGGTTGATTGCAGCGGTAGTCCCTAAAGTAGCAGATGCTGGAGCGCTTACAGTCATGTTACCTGCCGCAGTTGTGCCAAGCACCCAGGTAAACAGAGTGGTGTTGGACGGATTCGCGGTGGCAAAGCCATCCAAACATGCTGTGTAACTTCCAGCGATCGGATTTAGCAGGTTGACCACTTCTTCTGACGTTGAGCCCAAGCTGGCACCAACTTGTGTTGCACCCCGGAACACAATCAAGTCGATGTCGCCAGCCGGACTGGTATTTGCATCAAACAACGAGAAGCGTGCATAGGTTGTGCCTGCAGGGATGGTAACAGGATCACATATGAAGTCACCGGTGTTGACTGCATGGTTGAAGGTGGTCGCAGGTACGAGCCCGCGCGCGGTGGCTGCAAATGGTCCGGTGTACCCGAAGGACACATTGTAACTGCCAGAAACCTCGGCTGGGCCTTCGAACAGCGCAGCCTTGACTGCAATGGGGCTATACACCGCATAGTTACCATCCATTTCATTCCAGGTCAACGAACCAAAGCGCCACTGACCAATCGGCGCGCTGACATTCGTGACAGTTACGGAGAACGTTGCTGATTGATCCTTCTTCAACCGGATGGGAGAGGGTGAAACTGTGACTGTGTACCCTGGAGGTGCAACTACGTTGGCGTTGTAGGTTCGCCAGCCGTTTTCCTTCGCAACGCTGGTGACTGTACGAGTCACTGTCTTGGAACCAGGAACCTGGGAAATACCGATGGATGGGTAGTTAAGGTTAACAGCCTTTGTCTGAATCCCCAACGACGCCAGTGTTGCACACGTTGCGGCAGGATTTGCAAGGGCCGCGGGGAACGCGTCACACATGAAGCCCAGATAATCAAGGAAACCGGCATCGTAGGCAAGGCCAGGCTCAGTGACGGAACCCTTTGTCCACTCCCCACCGGGCCTGATATGGCCCGCGCCCATATCGAATGGATCCGCAGGACTCGTCCGGTTATTATCCAAAACATTCTGATGGGCTGTAGTCATGAGCGCTGACTTTGCCATCGCCGCGCTCCACTCGGGATGCGCCTGCTTGAGCAGGGCAAAGACACCCGCCACATGCGGGCTGGACATGGATGTTCCTGCAATGGCTTGGAACAATTCACCCGGAACACTGCCAGCATCCGGGAATGGTGAATTGCCTG
>JBQTJD010000936.1:0-10344 GCA_052387475.1 Anaerolineales bacterium
AGCGCACAGAATAGCCGACCGCTGGCATGCCCGCCGTTCTGTACTCCAACCAACACACCGGTGGTGTTTACTTCCACACCGACGAATCCACCCTATGCCAGCGGTGAAAACAAAACGGCCCGCTGTCGTAGCGGGCTGCTTTCTATGAACGGTTGTTTCTAAACTTAAATTCAGTTGACTGTCACTTGACGCACGGTCATGAAGATGGGCCATCCACTGCTTTGCGATAGTGCGCGACCCGTTCGCGCACGGCGAAGGCCCCCAGCAAAGCGATGAAGCTCGCCGCGCCCAGCAGCAACGGCCCGACGAGCGCCACGCCCCCGGCCAGCACCAGCCCGGCCAGGACGATCAACGTCAGCGCGTAAGCGGGCGAGGCCAGAAATGTGTAGGCGCTATTCCGCAGCCCGGTGCGGAAGCTTTCATCCTTCAATTCCAACACGTAAGGCACGGCAAAAAATTGCATCATCGCCCAGCCCGCGCCAAAGGATACGAAAACGCCCTGCAACAGCGTGGCCCACCACACGCCACCAAACTGCGAGTAGAAGCTGATGTTTATCCAAACCGTCAGCGCGACGACGAGATTGAACAGCATCCAAATCCAACTCTTCACAAAGTAGCGCCGCAGACCGATCCACAGATCGCCAAGAGAGATGGTCTGTTCACGGGCCAGACGATGGGCGACATAGTACATCCCAAAGGTCGCCGGTGGGCCGAGCACGACCGTGAACCAACTCAACACCCACAACATATTGATGGCCGCGAAAAGAAAGGCGTTGCTGAACCATTCCTGAGCGGTGTGCGCGATGAGGCCGAAGGGACTGGAGGGCAGCGGTGTCATCGACGCACTGCTTTCATACGCCGCGCATACACGAACAGCGCGATCAACGTCGCCAGGTACGGAACCATACTCGTAAATTGCGCGGGCACGTTGTAGCCCTGGATAAACAACCCCAGCCCATCCGCCAAGCCGAAGAGCAGGGCGATAAGGGCGATGGCCCACGGGTTGCCGTTGACGAGGATCACCGCGGCCAGCGCGATCCATCCGCGCCCGGCGGACATGCCCTCGGCGAACAAGCGCACGTAGCCCAGCGAGAGGAACGCGCCGCCCAATCCACACAACACCCCGCAGATCAGCAGCGCCGCGACGCGCACCCGCGCCGGTTGCACCCCGCTCGATTCGAGGCTGGCGGCGTTGTAGCCCGCCGCGCGCAATCGCAACCCGAACGGCGTGCGAAAGATCACGTAGCCGCATGCGAACACCGCCGCCACAGCCACATACACGATCAAGTTCTGCCCGCTGAGGATTTCGCCAAGCAGCGGAATTTGGTTGAGCAGCGGGATGTCCACGCGTGGGATGGCTTGAATGCCCGCGTCGGCGAACGCCCCGCGCACGCCGAAGAGTTGGCGCAGCAGATAGGTCGTGGCCCCGGCGGCGAACAGGTTGAGCGCGATGCCGGTAACGAACTCATCCGTCTTCAGCACGACGGCGAACAGGATAAAGATCAACGCCATTGCGACCGCACCTAGTATCGCGCATACGATCCCCGCGATCCAACTCTGAAAAAAGTACGAGCCGAGCACGGCGCAGAAGGCCCCCATCAACAACATCCCCTCCATGGCGATGTTGAACACGCCGGCATAAAACGTAAACGCGCCGCCGAGCGCCGCGAGCAAAATAGGCGTCGCGCCCGAGAGTGTGCCGGTGAGCAGGCCGATGAGGACGCGCATGATTTCAGTCAGTAGTGAACAGTGTGCAGTGAACAGCAAACAGGGCGACTGTTCACTGTTCACTGTTTACTCGGATTTGACCTTGCCTCAATCTTTTCGCCGATAGTTGATCGAGCAATGTGTTGAGGTAGCCGCGGCTCGCCACGCTTACCAGGACGATGATGGCTTGCAGCACTTGAATGAACTCGCTCGGCACCGCGGTCAGCAACTCCATACCCAGCGCGCCGGTTTGCAGCGCGGCGAAGAACAGGCCGTACAGCACCGTGGCGATGAGGCCGTTGTTCGCCACCACCGCGATCATCACGCCGTCCCAGGCATAGTTCGCACCCAGGCCACGGATGAAACGATGCGGCCCGGCCATCACCAGCAGCCCGCCTGCCAGACCGGCCAGCGCGCCCGTCACCAACATCACAATAAAGAAGTTACGATCTACCGGACAGCCGCCCAGCCGCGCGAACAACGAATTCTGCCCGGCGATGCGCCACTCGTAACCGGGCCGCGTGCGGTTGAAGACGTACCACATCACCCCCGCCGCAACCGCCATGACAAGGATGCTCGTATTGAAGAAACCAAAATCCGGCAGCCAGCCGGATTGCGCGATAGGCAGCGACTTTGGGGAGAGCGCGCCCGCTTCGGCCAGCGGCCCGCCGATGGTGATGAGCCACGCGGTGAACAAATCGGCCACGCTGTTGAGCATGAGCGTGACGATGAACTCGCTCATATTGAATGCGCGCCGCAGCAGCGCAGCGATGGCCGCCCAAAGTGCGCCGCCCGCCATCGCCGCTGCAATCAGCAACAGAATCATGAGCGGGGCGGGGAGATCAATCACCGTGCCGACGACGGTGACGGCTAGCGCGCCCATGAGGAATTGTCCCGGCTGCCCAAGGTTGACCGGCCCGGAGGCGAAGGCGATGGACGCCGACAGTCCGGTGAGGATGAGCGGCACTGCGTTCTTGAGCGTCGTCGCCAGCTTGTCCGCATCGCCGAGTGAGAGCGTGAGCAGCGCGCCGTATGCACTGAATGGATTGTGCCCTTCGACGCCAAGGATGACCGCGCCGATGAGCACGGCGATGAGAAGGCCGGCGAGGGCGGAGAAGAGTTTTTGGCGCATGGAGGATGAATAGATACTTGCTCGCCCTCACCCTAACCCTCTCCCTCCGGGAGAGGGAACAGGCGGTTGCATTTTCGATGCGTCTCCCCTCTCCCAGCGCGAGAGGGGCCGGGGGTGAGGGCGAAATCTCAATGGCACAATTCGCTCAACCATTTATCTCCGTGCCCTCTAACATCCACAACCCCACTTGCTCCACGTTCGTCTGTTCGGTTGGCACGTCGGCCACCATCGCGCCGCGGTGCATCACCACCAGCCGGTCGGCGAGGCGGAACAGTTCATCGAGGTCGGCGGAGATCAACAGGATGGCGCGACCCTCATCGCGCTCGCGTAGGATTTGTTCGTGCACGTACTCGGTCGAGCCGACGTCGAGGCCGCGCGTAGGTTGATCGAGCAGGATGAAGGGCTTATCCAGCAACAGCTCGCGCCCGAGAATCACCTTTTGCTGGTTGCCGCCGGAGAGTGACCGAAACGGCTGGTCGGCGCTGCTCATTGCCACCGCGAATTGCTCGCGCACCTGCTCGGCGAAGGCGCGCGCGCGACCCGCATCCAGCCACCATCCGCCCCAGCGCGTGAACGTTTCACTCAACCGATGATGGGTCATAATGGCGTTGTCAGTGATCGACGCGGTGAGGCTGGCGCTCATCTTTCCGCGGTCTTGTGAAACAAAGGCGATGTGCTGACGGCGCTCAACTATCGAGGCGTGCGTCAGATCGTGACCATTGATCATCAATATGCCGCTCGTCGGCGGGATGAGGCCGATGAGGGTGTTGACGAGTTCGTGCTGCCCGTTGCCTTCCACGCCCGCCACGCCGACGATTTCACCCGCGCTCACGTCGAGGCTGATGTGACGCAACCGCTCGCGGCCTTCGCCGTCGCGATAAGACAAGCCGGAGGCGCTAAATACCGTTGGCCCCATCGCGTGCGTGCGGCGCGCCGAAGTGAACAGGACTTCACGGCCCACCATCATTTGCGCCAAGGCTGCTTCGGTTGTCGCTGCTGCGTCGACCGTCGCCACAAACTTGCCTTTGCGCAGCACAGTGATGCGGTCGCTCAGCGCCAGCACTTCATCCAAATGATGAGAGATGAAGAGGATGGTCTTGCCGCTGTCGCGCAGGCGGCGCAGCTCGGCGAATAGCTGTGGGATTTCCTGCGGCGTGAGCACCGCTGTCGGCTCGTCGAGGATTAGCACCGACACATCACGATACAGCAGCTTGAGGATCTCGACCTTTTGCTGCGCGGCCACGGAGATCTCGCCGACTATGGCATCCGGGTCAAGGTTGAAGGCGAACTCGTCGATTTTGGCGCGGACGTTGCGGCGCGCGCTGGCCGAGTCCAGCATACCTCCTGCGCCGACCGGCTCCACGCCAAGCACGATATTCTCCCAGACTGTGTATTCAGGGATGAGCAGGATTTCCTGATGTACCATCCCGATGCCGGCGGCGATAGCGTCGCCGGGCGCGCTTTGGCGCGCCGACTTACCTCGGAATTCAATCTCCCCGCTATCCGGTTGATACAGGCCATAGAGCACCTTCATCAGCGTGCTCTTGCCCGCGCCATTCTCGCCGACCACCGCGTGAATCTCGCCCGCGCGAAACGACGCCGACACATCATCGAGCGCGACGACATTCGGCGGGAAGACCTTGGTGATATGGCGCAGTTCGATGAGGTCGGGCATGTGTCAACGGATTGCACGGAAAAGAAAAAGATTGAACGGATTGTTTTGCAATTCGTTCAATCCGAGTCAAATCAGTTCAATCCGTTGATTACGGTACGTACCGCTCGATTTTCAGCGTGCCATCGATGATTTGCTGGCGCACTTGGAGAATCTGATCTCGCGCAGCTTGTGGCAACACTTGAACTTGCGCTTCCAACGCGATGTCCACCCCACCTTGCTTGAGACCATACTCCAAAACCTCACCGGCTTTGTACGTGCCATTGCGGATGGTGGCATACACGTCCTCAATCGCCTTGCCGATGTTCTTGATGTCGCTGGCGATGACATAGCCTGGCTCAAGATCATTTTGGTTGGTGTCCACGCCGATGGCGTACAACTCGCGCTCTTTGGCTGCTTGCAGCACGCCGAGGCCCGAGGCGGCAGCGATTTGGAAGACTACGTCGGCTTTTTGATCGAAGAGTTGCAGGGCCGCTTCCTTGCCTTTGGCTGGATCATCCCACACGCCGCCGAGCGACTTCACCTCCACCTGGATGTCCGGATGAATGGATTTCGCGCCGTTCTCGTAAGCGAAGATGAAGCCGGGGATGACAGGATCGATATCGCCGCCCACCGCACCGATGACTTTGTCGGGGTTGATGTTCTTGATGCTGGTGTCGGTGGTGGCGAGGGCGGCGGCCACACCGGCCAGGTAGGCGCTTTCTTCCTCGATAAAATCCACCGAGGTGATAGTGTCTTTGGAATTCTCAAGCGCAAAATCCAGATTGACGAAAACTTTGTTCGGGTATTTGTCAGCCGCTTCCTTGAGTTGATCCTCGAAACCGTACGCAATGACAAAGATCACATCGGCGAACTGCACGGCGGCATCAATGCTCGGCTGATATTTGCCCGCATCGAACTGCGCTTCGATGGTGCGGGTCTCGACGCCATACTGGCTCTTGAGGTTGTCCATCCCCAGTTGGCCGGAGTCATAAAAGGCATTGTCGCCCAGCGCGCCATTGATCAGATAAACAACTTTCTGAGTAGACGGTGTGCTGGCAGCGGGCGCGCACGCGTTGAGGCTGAGGGCCACTAGGGCGAGTAGTGACAGGATGCGGATCTTCATGGTGCTCTCTCCTTGTTGAGTAATGAGGGAGATTGTACATGGCCTGAAGGGGCGGGGCAACAATTTGGCTTATAGGGTCATTCCCGCGAAAGCGTCCCCAGGAAAAGTCTGGGGCTGAATCCAGCCGCCCGGCATGGACACCCGCTTTCGCGGGCGTGACGACGTTTGTAAATGAATTCACTTCAAGCAGGCCCACCTACCCGAATGGTCAGTGAAATTCATCGTTGACAGAACGAATCTTCTGGATATAATCTTTCCACATTTCAAAACCCCGAGACAGACAAGCGCTTGAAGCGGATACGCCTCAGGCGCTTGTTTTGCTGTTCCCTGTTGAAAGCACGTATGTTCCATTGGGAGGCCAAGTATGTCGGATTCAACCCGAAATAGCGCCAACGAAGCCAAGACCTTTAGCGCCCTGCGTATCAGCCTGGCATCGCCCGAGCAGATCAAGTCGTGGTCCTACGGCGAAGTCCTCAAGCCCGAAACGATCAACTATCGCCGGCTGCGACCTGAGAAGGACGGCCTGTTTTGTGAGGCCATTTTTGGCCCGACGCGCGACTGGCAATGTTATTGCGGCAAGTACAAGAATGTCCGCTACAAGGGCATTATCTGTGACAAGTGTGGCGTCGAAGTCACTCGCTCCTCGGTGCGCCGCGAGCGCATGGGGCACATTGACCTGGCTGCTCCCGTAGCGCATGTCTGGTACACGCGCCGCGTGCCTTCCTACCTCGGCCTGTTGCTCGACGTTTCGCGCCGCAACCTCGACCGGGTGCTGTACTTTGCCCAGTACGTGGTGACGCACGTTGATGAAGATGCGCGGCAAAAAGCGCTCAAGCGCCTCGATGAAGAGATCGGGCGCGAAGAGAAACGCCGCCTCGATGAAGTCAATCAAAAGATCGCGCAGATGAAGCAGCAGCGCGATAAACGGCTCAACGATTTTGAGACCAAACGCGACGCGGCCAAGGAAAAATATGAGACCGACGCCGCCGAGAAGATTGACCCGGTGATGAAGGAAGCCCAGAAACTCGAACGGTCACTCGCCGAGAAGATGGAAACGACCATCCGCGTGCCCATCACCTTCAGTTACACGGATGAAGTTATCGCCGACAAAGGCGAGACGATTGCGCGCAAGCACACCACATCGTTGACCAAGATGGTGCAGGCGTATGTGGGCCAAATCGAAGATGATTTGAAGGAAAAGCGCGACCGGTCGCTGGAGAAAATCAAGGAAGACTTCGACAAGGTCAAGGCTGAGGCCGAAGACGCCATCGTTAAGCTGCGGATGGATGTAGAAGGCGGCTACGACGACCTCAAAGATAACGGCTCGAACGACCGCGACGAATTGCACAGCCTGCAGCCGCTGATGTTCCTGGGCGAAACGAAGTATCGCGAACTGAAGCAGAAGTACGGCCAGGTCTTCAAAGCCGATATGGGCGCCGAGGCTTTCCTTGAATTGCTCAAGTCGATGGATATGGATAAGACGGCCAAGGAACTCTGGCACGAGATTCGTACCACCAAGAGCAAGCAGAAACGCAAGAAAGCGCTCAAGCGGCTGAAGGTCGTGGAAGCGTTGCGCCGTTCGCACAACCGGCCGGAGTGGATGATCCTGACCACGCTGCCGGTCATCCCGCCCGACCTGCGCCCGATGGTGCAGCTCGACGGCGGCCGCTTCGCCACCAGCGACCTCAACGACCTGTATCGCCGCGTCATCAACCGCAACAACCGCCTCAAGCGCCTGCTCGAGCTCGGCGCGCCGGATGTGATTGTGCGCAATGAGAAACGCATGTTGCAGGAGGCGGTCGATTCGCTGATCGACAACAGCCAGCGTGGCAAGATGCTGTCTCGGCGTGGCCGGCGCGAACTCAAGAGCTTGAGCGATATGCTCAAAGGCAAGAAGGGCCGCTTCCGCCGCAACCTGCTCGGCAAGCGCGTGGATTATTCGGGCCGCTCGGTGATCGTGGTCGGCCCGACGCTTAAGTTGCATCAATGCGGCTTGCCCAAGACGATGGCGCTCGAACTTTATCGCCCGTTCGTCATCGCCAAACTCGTCGAGTACAACTATGCCTCGAACGTGAAGGGCGCCAAACGCTTCATCGAGCGCGAGCGGCCCGAAGTGTGGGAAGTGCTCGAAGAGGTCATCAAACAGCGCCCGGTGCTGCTCAACCGCGCGCCGACGCTGCACCGCCTCGGCATCCAGGCCTTTGAGCCGATCCTGGTGGAAGGCAAGGCTATCCACATCCACCCGCTCGTCTGCACGGCCTTCAACGCCGACTTCGACGGTGACCAGATGGCCGTTCATGTGCCGTTGAGCCAGAAATCGGTGGAGGAGGCGCGCGAGCTAATGCTCTCCACCACCAACTTGCTCAAGCCGGCGGACGGCGAACCGATTGTCGGCCCATCGAAGGACATGGTGTTGGGCGTGTATTACCTCACGTTCTGGCATCCGACCGAGACACCGGAACAGTGGCGCACGTTTAGCGACCTCGACGATGTGGAGATGGCGTATAGCCTGGATCAGGTGAAAATCCACACCAAAATCAAGCTGAATGTCAACACCTGGTACAACGAGAAGGGCGAGCGGTATGCCCGCCCGCAGAAACGGATCCTCGAAACCACGGTCGGGCGCGCGCTCTTCAATCGCGTGATGCCCGATGAGATGCGGTTCGTCAACGAAGTGCTGGATAAGGGCGCGCTGCAAAAGCTGGTCGGTCGTTGCTATCAGGTCGTCGGGCCGGAACTGACTACCGACATCGTGGATGAGATCAAGAACATCGGCTTCAAGTACGCCACGCGCTCGGGTGTCACCATTGCCGTGAGCGATTTGAGCGTGCCCGAAGAAAAAGCGAAGGTCGTGGATCGCACGCTGGGTGAGCAACAGGAATTGGAGAAGATGTATCGCCGCGGCCTGCTCACCGAGCAGGAGATGAATGACCGCGTCATCGACATGTGGAGCAAGGCGCGCGATGAAGTGGCCAAGGCGGTGTCCGCCGGCCTCAACCCCGCCGGCCCGCTGGCGATGATGGCGAAATCCGGTGCGACTAAAGGCGGCTTCGGTCCCATCTCGCAGTTGGCCGGTATGCGCGGCCTCATGGCCGACCCTTCGGGCCGCATCATCCCGCTGCCCATCCGCTCGAACTTCCGCGAGGGCCTGACGACGCTCGAATACTTCATTTCCACACACGGCGCGCGCAAAGGTCTGGCCGACACCGCGCTACGCACAGCCGATGCCGGTTACCTGACCCGCCGTCTGGTGGATGTGGCACAGGATCAGATTGTCTCCATCCACGACTGTGGCACTGAAGGCGGTATCTGGGTGCGGCGCAAAGATGACGTGGCCGGCCAGAGCTACTACGAGCGCATCGTAGGCCGCGTGGCTGCCAGCAACATCGCCGACCCGAAGACGGGTGAAGTGATCGTGAGCCGCAACGAAATGATCGAGGAAGCGCCGGCGCAACGCATCGCCGCTGCCTCGATTGAACAAATCTTTGCGCGCAGTGCGCTGACCTGCGTCTCGCAACATGGCCTGTGTCAACTGTGCTACGGGCGTGATCTCGGTCGCGGGCGTCTGGTAGAGATCGGTGTCGCGGTCGGCATCGTGGCCGCGCAATCCATCGGTGAGCCGGGCACACAGCTGACGCTTCGCACCTTCCACACCGGTGGTGTGGCGGCGGGCGGCGACATCACCACCGGTCTGCCGCGTGTGGAGGAATTGTTCGAGAGCCGCAAGAAGCCCAAGGGCGAGGCCATCATCACCGAAATTGATGGCGCCGTGGAGATCATCCGCTCCGAAAAGGCGGGCGGCCCGCGCTTTGTGAAAGTGATTGACGCGGCGGTGATGCAGGACGAGTACGAAGTGCCCGGCAACTGGTCAATCAAGATCGAGAACGGGCAGGCGGTGAACGTCGGCGATGTTTTGGCGACGCGTGGCGAAAGTGAGATCCATGCCACGCACGGCGGCAAGGCCAAACTCAAGGAACGCTCCATCGTCATCTCGTATGAGCGGCGTGAGGAGCAGGAATATGAAGTGCCCGGTTCCATGCGGTTGCTTGTGGTCGATGGGCAACGGGTGCGCGCCGGCGACTCGCTGACGGAAGGCGCGCTCAACCCGCACCGCATCCTGCGCATCCTGGGCCGCGAAGCGTGCGAGTTGTACCTGATGACGGAAATCCAAAAGGTGTATCGCGCGCAGGGCCAGAACATCAACGACAAGCACTTTGAGGTCATCATTCGGAAGATGCTGTCGAAGGTGCAGATCACGCGGCCCGGCGACACCGATTACCTGCCCGGCGAGTTGGTGGATCGCATCCAACTCCAGCACGAAAACGAAGCGCTGGTAGCTGATGGCAAGCAGCCGTCGGCGGCGGTGCCGGTGCTGCTGGGTGTAACGAAAGCCTCGCTTTCGACCGACTCGTTCCTCAGTGCAGCCTCCTTCCAGCACACGATCAAGGTGCTGGCGGGCGCGGCCATCGAGGCCAAGAGCGATCCGCTGTATGGCTTGAAGGAAAACGTCATCATCGGCAAGCTCATCCCGGCGGGCACGGGCTTCTGGGAATACAACGAGCGGCCCGTAGAGTTGCCTCAGCCCGAAGCCGAAACCGGCAACGGCGCTGAACTGCCAGAAACGACGTAGCGCAATTACGCGCAGCACCCCAAGCAAAACAAAAGCGCCGGTCATGCCTTATGACCGGCGCTTTCTGGGTTGGACCGTTGTAGACTGCCGCGGTCTGA